>NZ_JBEYVC010000073.1:0-46276 GCF_040643855.1 Streptomyces sp. NPDC047072
GTCCGGCAGCCCCCGGGCAGCACCGGCTCCGCGCACCGGGGCCGCTCGCGATGAGCGCCCGCCACCACGTCCAGTCCCCCGCCACCACGCCGGACGACGACGCCGACCTCGCGCGATGGGACGACGACGGCGCCCCGCCCGCGCAACCCCGTTCCTCCCCGCATTTGTGGCTGCGCGTGGGAGCCGAACTCGGCGATCGGCTGGTCGCCCTCTCCGGCCGCCAGGACCTCCTCGTCACCTGCCGCCCCGGCACGCGCAGCGGCGCACCGGCCGCGTTCTTCCCCACGCTGGGCGAGGTCGAGTTCGACGCCGGCCTGTTCGCCCCGCTCCAGCCCCACGAGATCCATCCGCGGATCGTGGGCGACGAGGAGAGGTATCCCGCCGCCTGGGGAGTGTTCGTCCACGAGGCCGCGCACGCGGCCCACTCCGTCTGGACACAGCCTGCCGGAGAAAACCCCCGTGTCGTCGAGGCCGCGCTCCTGCTGGAGGAGAGCCGTGTCGAAGGCGCCCACCTGATCACGCGGCCCACAGACCGCACGTACCTGCGCACCAGTGCCCGAACCCTGGTCATGCCCGACATCGCCCACCCCACCCTGAAGGGCATCGAGCACGCCGCCGCCGTGGCGGCCCTGGTCCTCGGCCGCCGTGACGTCGGCATCCTGGACGCCGGCGAGACCCGGGCCGTCGCCGACCTGTGCGAAAAGGTGCTGGGCACAAACCTGCTGGCCACCCTCACCCGCATCTGGACCGCAGCCCACCAGTGCGCCGACCACGACACCACGACCATGCTCGCGCACGCGAAAGAATGGTGCGACGCTCTGGACACCGCGGCCCCCGCCCTGCCCGTGCCGGAGAACCTCACCGATCTGCTGTCCGGCGCCGTGGGCATCGTCATGGACAGCACGGCAGCCACCGACGCCGCCGACCTCGCGGCACAGGCCGCAGCGACCAACGCCCTGGCCGCGCAGTCCAAGGCGCAGGCTCAGGACCGCGCCCAGCGGGCCGGCCAACGACGCAAAGCCGCCGCCACCGCCAAGTCGGTCTTCAACACCCGTGGCACCACCGTCACCCCCGACGGCACACCAGCTCCCTACGGCAACCCGGTCACCGGCACCCGCAGGCCCACCGCCGCCGAGAAGAGCGCCGCCGCGCGCCTGAGCCGCGCCCTGCGTGCCGCCGCCTACCGCGAGCGGACCGAGGAACGGACCACCAGCCCCACCCCGCCCGGCCGCCTCAACATGCGCGCGGCCCTCGCCCGCGACGCTCAGCGCGCGGCCGGGTCGGTCCCCACCGCGGAACCGTTCACCCACACCCGCCGCCGCAACTCCCCCACCCCACCGCTGCGTGTGGGTATCGCCGTCGACGTCTCCGGCTCCATGCGTGCCGCCTGCGCGCCCGTCGCCTCCGCCGCCTGGATTGTGGCACGCGCAGCAGCCCTGACCGACCCCGACTCCCTTACCGCCACCATCGCCTATGACCAGCACCTGACCGCACTGACCCGACCCACCCACCGAGCACCAGAGCGCGTGACGACGTTCGATGCCAACGGCGGCCACCACAACCTCGGCGACGCCATCGACGCACTCGACCACGGCCTCGAACTCAGCCGCCCCGGCGCCGGCCGCCTCCTCGTGATCGTCACCGACGCCCACTACGGCAGCGACGAAACCGCTCAAGCCGTCACCCGCATCAAGCAGCTCACAACCGCCGGCTGCGCCGTACTCCAACTCACCCTCACCGCGAAGTCCCACCACTTGCCGGGGGCCACCTTGCTGCACCTGCCCCAGCCCTCCAGCGCTCCCGCCGCCATCGCCACGGCGGCCACAGACGCCATCCGCAGGACACGCTGAGACGACGCAGAAGACAGAAAGCAGGAACAACCACGTGGCAATCCGTACGCACTGGACCGTAATTCACGTATGCGGACACGAAGTCTCGCATGATCTTTCCGGCCGTCCGGCCGACCGGCGCGCCTCCTTTGCCCGCTGGCTGCAGGAACGTGACTGCACTGCCTGCTGGAAGGCCGCCCGCGAGCAGGACGGCGCCGGCAAGGAGGAGTGGCTGGCCGCCAAACGCGCCGAGGAACAGCAGGCCGCCGCCGAGTGGGCCGCGCAGTTCGACATGCCGCCGCTCGAAGGACCCGAGAGGGCCCTCGCCTGGGCCGAACGCTCCCGCCACCAACTCGTCACCGCCGCGTACGGCGCGCTGGTGACCGACGGCAGCTGGGACGAAGCCGACTGGACCGTCCTGGAGGACAAGATCCGCACCATCACCCGCGCCGGATGGTGGATCGACCAGAGGGATACCGAAGGCACTGACCTGCCCGAACTCCTGGACGCCGCCACATCCGACGACATCGGAACTGAGAACCCGTTCCGGTAGACCCAGGTCTTATACCCGACGATCACCGGTTACCGAAACCGGGGTTCGTCCGGATCCTTGTTCCTCCCACCGCCTCCCCTGCACCTGACACCGTGGAAGGAATCGCCTGCTGTGCCCGACGCCGTTTCTCATCCCTCGCATGTCCCAGGTGACATCGTCACCCCCGAACGGGACATCACCCACGCCCACTTCCGGCCCGGCGATCAGGTCGTCATCCTCAAGGGCACCTCCGCCAGCGACCTGTGGGGGGACGCCTACAAGGTCGTCACACCCTCGTGGCACACGCCGACCGATGAGGACGGGTGGCGGCTGTACGACCCAGTCGGCGGCGAGCGCACGTACCTCACCGCTCACCCGCGCTACCTCGTCCATCTCTCCAACCGCTGCCCGGATTGCATCATCTACCGGCAGGCGCTGTGCACTTACCTCATTCCGCGCCTGGCTGGAGCCGGACAGGAGGTCGACTGCGGCTGGTACTCGGTCACGCCCCTCAATCAGGTGGTGCACGTCGCCGACGCCCGAGGAGGGCAATGACCCTGGCCCTCGGCTCGGAGCGCACTGAGGCTTTTGCACGTGCGGTGTCGATCGCCATCGAGACGGTCGCCGGGACAGGTGGCCGGTGCGTCTGGCCGAGGGCCTGCGAGGTCTGGACGCGACGTGGCAGGAGTCGGCTGAGGTGTGCGCCGACATCGCCTAGCAGGCGCGTGCAGCCGGGAACAGCGCGCTGGTGCTACTCAACCAGGCTGCCTTTGCCGATCGCTTCCTGACCCTGCAGCGCGACGTGCACTCCGGAGAAGTCCTCGCCCGCGGCGGGAACCCAGAAGCCCACAGCATCCTGCAGCGCACCGGCTTCATCCCCGTCGTCCGCCTCCACGAGACCTATCACCGCCTCCCCATCGGTCTCGACATAGCCGAGGAAGAACGTCTCGCCATTCGCGCCGTGGCCCGGCTGCGCGCAGTCAGCTACCACGTCGACACCGATGACGCCTTCGACGCAAAGACGCGCGAGGCGCATTTCCAGCCTCTCGGCTCGCTGGTCGCCGACCTCGCCGAGCGGATCCGGGAAGCTACCACGAGCGACGAGGTCGCCGACGCGCTGACCGAACTGACCGCCTTCCACAACGGAGTGCTCGTCGCGCTGAGTGAAGTCCTCACGGCAACTGCCACCTTCTACGAGGACTTGGGACGGGCTGCGGATCCGCACACCGCGAAGCGGCTGCAGTACCTCGCCGCGCACCGGCTCGGTGTCATCCGCTCCGACCTGACGGACATTCGCAACGACCTCGCCGACCGGCACCAAGACCATCCCCAGCGCCGTGCGTGCGCCGCCGAGGTCGGGCCGGACGAACACGAAGCCTCCTCCATCTGCGCCTGTCCTGCGCCAGGCCGCACCTGGGCACGAGCCCCGCCGCCGCACCCCCCGCAGCAGCCCCGGCAACCCGGCGGCGCTGACCCCCATCCCTATTTCTTTCGAGGAGACCATGCACGACCCCACCCCCCAGACCACTCTCGGCTCGTTCGCCGCCGTCCTCGCCGGCGAACTGCCCGGCGCCTGGACAAGCTCGTATCACCAGGACCGCGGCGGCAACCACGACGCCCTCACCGACCACGTGTGGGACATGAACGAAGTCGCCGCCAGCCTGGCCAGGCACACCGTGGACCATTGCGCCATCCTGACCCGCGACGACGGCACCAGCCTGTTCGTCGCGGATCCGCCGGGTCCCCGCGAGGGATATCTGATCGCCGCCATGGCCCCCACCGATGCACCAGCCGAAGCGTTCCGTGGCGTCCGCGAGCCCGACGGCATCGCGGTGGCCGCCGATCCGTTCAGCGCCGCCGAGGACATCCACTACGACCTGCTGCCCCGGTACGACAAGGCCCTAGCCCAGGTTCGCACCAACGCCGCCCGCCTCACCGCCCCGCCGGCTGCCGAGCCGGAAGCGGTGGTGATGACCTGGTCCGGCGACACGCTCGTCGTCGACAAGCCCGGCCGCGACGACGTCGCCCAGGCCCTGACCGACCACGGCTTCGCCCTCGACGCGGAACGCGACATCCTCGTCCTGCCCGGTGACGACTCCGCGCGCCAGGCCGCGTTCGTACGGGCTGCTGGCCACCGCCTGTCCGAGCTCGGCGTCGGCGTCGTCCTGCGTAATCCGCCCGCCCGGCCGGCCCTGGACACCACCCCGGTAGCGCCTCCGAACCCACCCATCACGGCCTCGCACCGCAGCCGCTGACCGAACCCCGAGCAGAAGGGACCCGTGCGTGGGAAACCACGCCGACGACGAAGGCACCGACGTCGAGATCTACATCCGACTGCTGACCGCCACCGATGCGCCCGAACGGCTCCTGGCGCTGCTCGACAGCCTCGGCTTCGAACGCAGGACGCTTACGACGGCGGGGCCCGTCTATGTCTGGCATGAGGTCCCCAACCACCTCACCGAGGCCGAGAAGAAGAAGCTCGCCACCGGCGCCGTGCCCTCGCTGCTCGTGGCCGGATACCTGGTCCACATCACCGACGCCGTCTGGGACGCCGCCGCTTATCAGGACGCCGCAGAGGCAGTCCGCCGCCAGCACGCCGCAGCCGCACCGGGCACGTCGGCCGCCTCCACGGTCCGCGCCCGGCAGTTCGGCGACACGGCGTCGACGGTGAGCCACGATCGTAAGGAGTCCCCGCTCGTGAGCCTGGCAGACGAGTACGCGGTCGACGTCGAGTTCTATCACCGCGACGGCACCCTCTACGTCGATACCCGCACCAGCGCCCCGGAGCAACTGCGCGCCCTGCTCGACCGGCTCGGCCTCAATCGCCACGGTCGCGAGGGCGAGATCTGGCATCGAGTCCCCGACCAGATGGACGAGATCGCCATGAAGGAGATAGCCGACCGGGCGGCGTGGCTGCTGCCCCGTCACGGCTACCAGGTCTCCATCATTACGGGCCTGTTCGGCGGCACCGCCTACCGCCTTGCCCTCGCCGCCTCCCCAGCACACCAGCCGTCTCCCGCGCCCGCGACACCTGCCCCGCGCGCGCCGCGCTCTCGCCGTACGCACTGACCACCCATCGCGCCGACCGCCTACGGGGCTGGCCCCCGCCCTCACCTGGAGTAGTTCCCGTCACCCGCGAAACCGACCGCACCCCGCCGCCCATCACCGCCGGCCGCAAGCCGCGCCTGGTCACCGCCCTCTTCCGCCGCTACCTGCGGGCTGTCACCGCCGACACTCGCACCCGGACCAACCTGCTGGCCGGAGGGCACCCCGAAGCCGCCCTCGACGAAGCCCGGCGCCGGGACCTGTTCCTCCTCGTCGACAGCCACCGCCCCCGCCACCACAACTAGCCGCGCGACCATGCCCGTTCAGGAGGCCCATGACCAACACGCCGCCCTTTTACTCCGTACGGCTCGCTGACGACATCGCAAGCCAGCTCGCCCTACTCACACAGCTCTTGGATCATGCTCCGCCGCAAGAGGCCGCCCAGATCCTCGGCAAGGTCCTCGACTACGAGGAGGGGCTGCTCGGACGCGTCACCGAACTGGTCGCCACCGGATCACGCTTCGCCCAGGACCACTCTCAGCGCGGCATCCTGCACCCCGAGGTGTGGCTGGCCCTGGGCCGCGCGGCCAACGAACTGGGCAGCGTGGGCGAGGACCTCAACGAGCACACCGGCACGATCAAACAGCTCGCCACACCCGCCACCCCGTCCACCAACCCGTCGGCACGGCCCGCCGGATCGGCGATGGTCGTCAGGCGGCACCGGTGAGACAGAACAAGCAGTGGGCCGACCGGGGCGCCGCCGGTCAGCAAGCCCAGCAGCACTACCTCGTCGAGCCCCGCCATCTCGCCGGCGGCGGCGACCTACGCCACGTCACCGAGTACCTGCGCGCCTCCGGCTGGAAGGACAAGTCCAAGACCGGCGGACCGGTCGTCTTCGACAGCCCGGACAAGTCCGTACGCATCGGATACGACCCGCACGTCCAGCCCGGCGGCTGGACCATCAGCGGGAAGCAGACCGCCCACCAGGAGGCATGGCACGCCACCTTCAGCCGGCAGACACCCGTCGAAATCGTCGCCGGCCTCACCGACGCCCTGTTCACGACCCGCAATGCACACGCCCCCAACGTGTGGGAGCCCCTCCTGCAACAGGGCTGGGAGACCGAGCGCGGCCAGCACTTCACCGCCCGCAGCCCGGACGGCGATGCCTTCGTCCGCTTCCACCAGTCCAGTCCCGGGCAGGCGCACTGGTGGGCCGGCGCCCGCAACGAACACGGGCGGGTGTGGGAGGCGATGTTCACGCCGACCACGCCGATGCGCCTGGTGCAGGCATTAAGTACGGCGCTCGCGGATCCGCAGCCGGTGATGCGACCCCTCGGCCACATCGCACCCTCCCAACGGATCCGCACCACCTCCGTGTCCGTCCTGCCGTCCCAGCTCAGCGCCTGGCAGCAGGCCCGGATCACCGCCGCCAGAGCTGCCACCTGGGCCCGTAGTTCCTTCGCCACCAACCGGGCCCGCAGCAGCCCCGGCGCCCGCCCGTCCTCCACGGCCGGCAGCGGACGCCGCTGAACCACCTCGGGCGGTCACGCCCGGCCCTCTGCCCCCAACTTTCCTCTGTCCTAAGGAGCTTCATAACTGACCTGTACTGCGACGACGCCCTCGCCACGAGATATATCCACCGGGCTGTCGACAGTCCGACCCTGCTCACCACCACCTGTACGCAAGGAAGTTGATGCCCAACCCCTCGACCCTCAGCTCCGACCAAATCGCGCAAGCGACTGCAACCCTGACCCAGCTCAAGGAGTACGTGCGCACCAACCCGCCCGTCACCGACGTACTGCCGCTGCTCGCCCGACTGCTCGACGAGGACACCGGCGTCCCCATCCTGCTCGGCGACGTGCTGCGGAGCGCCGCGCGCCTCGTCTCCCAGCAAACCGCCCGCCCCGAGACCGACGAGATCCGCCTGATCATCGACGGGCTCCGCGATGCCGCCCAGGAGTCCACGGACTGGCACGTCCTGCACTGGGACGTGCAGCGCCTGAGCAGCCACGCGTTCGAGCCTGCAGGTCCGCCGACGTCGTGACCCGCCCGTACATAGCGAGCAAGGCCCACGCCCCCTGGTCTCGCATCTGGTTCGACACCACTCCCCGTCATCTCGCCGGGCCCGGCGACCCGCGCCATGTCACCCAGGCGCTCAGGGCCGGCGGGTGGAAGAACTATGCCTACCCTGACTTTCCCCATGTCGTCCTGGCCAGCCCCGACTTCCGGCACACGCTCGTGCTCGAACCCGCTGCCGACACGTACTCCGCCTGGTGGCGGATCTCCTCTCAGTGCTGGCACGCATCGTTCGGCGGCAACACGCCCGCCGAGATCATCGCCGGATTCACCGACGCCCTCCTGCACCCCGTCCCGGCCGCGGAGCCGGACGTGTGGCCGAGGCTGCAAGCTGCGGGCTGGACCTACCAGCGCGACGAGCGGGGCAACGAGAGTGCGCGCCATCCGGACGGCATCACCAGCATGGAGCGGCGGGCGAGGCTGACGAACGACTACTTCAGCTGGAGCGCCGAAGTCGCGCTCCCCACCGGTCTCGGCGGCCACCAGCGGCTGTGGCACGCGTACTTCGACGACCGCACGCCCCGCCACCTGCTCGCCGCCTTCGCCACCGCCCTCACCGACCCCGCGCCCGTGCCGCGCGGCCACTACGACGTCCCGCACGCTCACCTGGTCACCCAGGTGGAACGCGGCGCCCAGGGCGAACAGCTGGCCGCCGCCCACGAGGCGCGCCTGAAGGCCATCCGGGCCGCCGCCCGCAAGGCCCACCGCAGCAGCGCGCCGACCACGCACCCCGCGCTGGCCCCCGCCTCGGGGAGAGCCGCTTCTACGGCCCGGGGCCGCTGAGACCGTGGCGCGGCTCAGGCCGCGCCACACCCCCACCAGACCTGCATGCCCGAAGGCCCTTCTTGATCATTTCACTTCAACCCGCTAGCCCGGCGCACCGGCTCTGTCTAGGTCAACTCGCCATCTACCTGCGAGAAAGCAGGCAGATCCTCGCCGCCTGGGACGCCTACTCCGACCAGCACTGTGACCCCGACACTCACCAGCCCTACGACGAGGCCGCGTACGGCCGGCGCCAGCGCCGACGCGACTTTGACACCCTTCGTGCCTTCGGCCGGGTGTACCGCCGCGCCGACGGCCTGGTGCACGTCGCCGAGCAGCAGCTCACCCAGCTGCCCGCCTCCGCCCGGACGCGGCGCTACACCTGGCAGGTCCGCGAGCTGCGCGACAGCACCGCGAGGCTGTACGCCGTCCACGACGAGTGGCTCGCCATGCGCCGCGCGCTGCCAGCGCAGGCCCGGCCCGGGACCCAGGCGTTCGAGGACCCTCTCGCCGAGAGCTACGCGGAAGCCTGGCACTACCTCGACCAGTGGGCGATCCACGGCCAGGCACTCTTCGCCATCAACGCGCTGGCGCAGAGGCAGCCGAAGGCATCCGCACCGGCATCCGTCATGGTGCCGCCCGCACTCAAGGCCGCCGCGGCGTCGTCTGCGGCCCGGCGGTGACGCGCGTGAACGATCTCGTCGAGCAGGCACTCATCACCCCGCTCTATCTCGCCGGCGGCGGAGACCCCGGCTGGGTCACCGTGCCGCTGCACCGCGCCGCCGGTTGGAGCTACGGACACGACCCGCTGGTACCGTGCGTCCTGCTCACCAGCCCGGACCAGCTCACCCAGCTCCGTCTGGACCCCGACCCGGACGATCCGAACTGGTGGAGCATCCGGCACGCGCGCAGTGCGGACCACCCGGGCTGTACGGCCACCTTCCAGGCCCGCACCCCCGTCGAGATCATCGCCGCCTTCACCGACGCCCTGACCGATCCATCCGGACCGCCCACCAGGGCGCCCGATCCCTTCGCCGCGGTGCGGGACGCGGGCTGGCACACGCCGCCCCATCTCGGCTGCCTCGCCTCCCCCGACAACATCGCGCACGTCTGGCGGATCGGTCCACCCGGCAGGGATCTGTGGAGCATCGAGACCGCGGTCACCCAAGACCCGACGATCTGGCGGGCCGTGTTCACCGGCACCACCCCGCTGCACCTGATCGCCGCCGTGACGCAGTCGCTCGCCGACCGCACCCCCGTCACCCGAGATCCGAGCCGCATCCCGGGCCTGACCCGCGGCCGCATGACCGTCCACAACCGTCACGTTCCCGCGCAGGACATCGCTTTCGCCTTGGAGCGACACGTCACTGCCCTCGCCACGCGGCACCGCCCAGCAGCCTCAGCCGCCCCCACCGCACGGCTCTCCGCCGCGCCGCACCCGCTGACCGGGCTCACCCGCGCCGCGCTCCTCACCCCACATACCTGGAACAGCCTTGCCCCAGCCCTCCTCCACCTCGTCCACCGACGGCTACGACATGGCCTTCCGCGTCCTGCGCGTCGTCCTCGCCATCGCCGTCCCCCTGTCGAACTTGGCATGGCTGGGCGGCAACCTCACCTCCTGGGTCACCGACGCCGGTCCCCGCGCGCCGTATCAGCCCGTGCAGGCCCTGCTCCATCCCGATCAGCTGTGGCCCCGCGTCAGCGAGACGTCCCTGCTGTGGGGCACGCGCATACTGCCCGGCGCTTGCCTGCTCGCACTCGGGATCACGGCTGCCGTGCTGTACAAGCGGCACCAGGACGCCGGAGGGCGCAGAAAGCGCGTCGCCGGCATGGCCAAGCAGCGGGACATCGAGCCGCTGCTGTCCAAGGCCATCACCACCAAGGCCCGCTCCCTGCGCCCGAGTCTGAAGGACACCAAGCACCTCAACCCGGCCGACACCGGCATCCTGCTCGGCAACCTCCAGGGCACCAAGCACGAAGTGCGCATGGGGTACGAAGACGTCGCCGTCGCGATCATGGCGCCGCGCTCCGGCAAGACCACGTCGCTGGCGATCCCCTCCATCCTCAACGCGCCCGGCCCGGTCCTGCTCACCTCCAACAAGGCCGCAGGCGACGCCTACACCGCCACGCTCGACGCGCGGACGGCCGTCGGCCGGACCTGGTCGATGGACCCGCAGCAGATCGCCCACGCCGAACGGGCCATGTGGTGGAACCCGCTGTCCGACGCCAAGACCCTCGACGGCGCCGGCCGCCTCGCCGGCCACTTCCTCGCCGCCTCGGTGGACGCCTCCCAGCAGGGCGACTTCTGGTCCAAGGCCGGGTCGAACATCCTCGCGCAGCTGTTCCTGGCCGCCGCGCTCGACGAGCGGCCGATCACCGACGTGATGCAGTGGCTGGCTTTCCCTGCCGACCGGACCCCGCTGGACGTCCTGCGCGACCACGGATTCGCCGCCGTCGCAGCTCAGTTGAAGGGGACCGTGGAGGGCCCGCCGGAGACCCGCGACGGGATCTACGAGACCGCCCGCCAGTACGCCGCCGCCCTCCTCAACAGCGAGATCGCCTCATGGGTGACCCCACAGAAGGACGTGGCAGAGTTCAAGCCGAGCGAGTTCGTCACCTCGCAGGACACGCTCTATCTGCTGTCGAAGGACGGCGGTGGCGGCGCCTCGGCCCTCATCGCCGCGTGCGCGGACTCAGTCATGCGGGCCGCGACCGCCCAGGCCGAACGCGCCGGCGGACGCCTCGACCCCCCGATGCTCGCGATCCTCGACGAGGCCGCCAACGTCTGCAAGATCAGCGACTTGCCTGACCTGTACTCCCACCTCGGTAGCCGCGGGATCATCCCCATCACGATCCTGCAGAGCTACAGGCAGGGTCAGAAAGTCTGGGGCGACGCCGGCATGGACGCCATGTGGAGCGCCTCCACGATCAAGGTGATCGGGTCCGGCATCGACGACCCTGACTTCGCCGACAAGTTGTCTCGGCTGATTGGTGACCACGACGTCGAGACGACGTCCACCTCGACGTCAGAGTCCGGCAAGTCCACGTCCGTCAGCATGCGGCAGGAACGCATCCTTGCCGCCGATGCCATCCGCGCCCTGCCCAAGGGCACCGCGCTCGCGTTCGCCACCGGAATGCGCGCGGCCATGCTCGACCTGCGCCCCTGGTATCTCGAGCCCGGTGCCGGCGAGCTGTCTGCCGCCTCCGCCCGCGCGTCGAGGGGCATCACCGAACGCGCCGTCGCCAAGGCCGCCCCGAAACAGGCCGACTTCGACACCACTGCTTAGTCCGCGCTCCCCGCCCCTCGCCCAACTCGCCTGCGGAGGAGCCCATCAAACCTACGAGCCCGCTGACCTGAAAAACATGGATCCGCACGAAGCCCTGGATGCCGCCGTCGCCGACCGCGACCGCAGCATCACCGGTGACGCAGGCGGCCTGTTCACCGCCACCCGGCACATCAGTCTGCTCTGCCGTCTGACCGCCCGCATGGCCGCCGCCGAGTACCAGATCGCTCCGAACATCGCTGGTCTCCCTCCGGGCCAAAGCCCTGGGAGGACGACCGGGCACCTGGGACGGGCCAACGCCGATTACACCCAGGTCCTCGCCCCGCTGCCACTCTCGCCCAGCCCCCGCCGCCGCCATGCAGACAACCACCCGAAGCTGCTGAACCACCCCCCTGGAGCCACCCCATCTCCACACCCCTACTCGACCTGTCCGATCAACTCCGACCGCCGGCACTGGCCTTCGATGCCCTCCGCGCCCTCGATCACGACGTCCCCTACGCCCCCGAGCCCGTGCATGACGACTTCGGGCTGGCCTCTTGAGGCGGATCATCCTCGATCTGTTCGCCGGTCCCGGCGGCTGGAGTCACGCACTCACCGTCCTGGGCACGCGGGACATCGGCCTGGAGCGGGACGAGTGGGCCTGCAAGACCCGTGCCCGGGCCGGGCTGTTGACGATCCGGACCGACGTCGCCCGCTATCCCACGTGGATCTTCTCGGGCCGGATCCTCGGGCTGATCGCCTCCCCTCCCTGTCAGGCATGGAGCATGGCGGGCAAGCGCCTCGGCTTGGTCGACCAGTCCCTTGTCCACCAGGCCGTCGCCGACCTCGCCGCCGGACGCGACACCCGAGAGCAACTGCTCGGCGCGTGCGCGGACGAACGCTCGCTCCTCGCGGCCGAACCCATGCGCTACCTGCACGCCCTGAACCGGATGGGTGAGCCCGAGTGGGTGGTGATGGAGGAAGTCCCCGACGTCCTTCCTCTGTGGCGGCAGTACGCGGCCATTCTGCGGACCTGGGGGTTCTCCGTGTGGACAGGCATCCTCAATGCCGCCGACTACGGCGTCCCCCAGACCCGGAAGCGCGCGATCCTGCTCGCTTCCCGTACCCGCACCGCCGAGCCTCCACCGCCCACCCACGCACAGCGCGCCGAGCCGGAGTCGCTGTTCGGCCCCGGCCGCGACCGCTGGGTTTCCATGGCCGAGGCTCTGGGATGGGGCGCCACCGACCGTCCGGTGCCCACTGTGTGCGCCGGCGGCGGGCCAGGAGGCGGCCCCGAGCCCTTCCCCTCCGGCTCGCGTAAGACCCTGGCCAACGCCCGCGACCGCGGCACCTGGACACCTCACCCTGACGCCGAGTTCGTCTTGGCTTCCCGCAGGGAGGGCTCCGGCTGGGTCGCCCTGCACGGTGCCCGCGAGAACCGCCCCGCAGATACTCAGGCCCCCGCATCCACCGCTGAGGCGCACCGCTGGTCGTGGTCACTCCGCAGCAACAACCAGTCCAACGCGACCGTGCGCCGTGCCGACGAACCCGCCGGCACTCTGTTCTTCGGCCACCGGGCCAACGAGTGCACCTGGGTCGCCGACCCCGCCTCAGGCCTTCCGGACGACGAGCAGCGATTGTCACCGACCCCGATCAAGATCACCGCGCGGGAAGCGGGCGTGCTGCAGAGCTTCCCTGCCGACTATCCGTGGCAGGGCAACAAGGGCCAGACCTTCTCGCAGATCGGCAACGCCGTCCCCCCGCGTCTGGCCGCCCACCTGCTCGCCCCACACCTCAACAAGCCCTTCAACCCCGACGACTTCACCCTCGCCGCCTAATGCCCCACATCCCCGAACCCTACGAGGACGACGACCTCGACCGCGTGCGGCCGCCGAAGCCGGTCCACTACGCCGAGCAGGCCCTGCTCGGCGCCCTCCTCCTCGAACCTGTACGTCAGGCCGACACCGAGCCGCTGATCGCCCAGCACTTCGACAGCCACACCCACGCCGCGCTGTTCACCGCGATCCGCACGCTCCAGCCGCCCGACCCAGCCGAGCACGCCAAGGACACCGCCTGGCTCAACGCCGTGCTGGAGCACGCGCGTCCGCACGCTCCCGCCCTGAGCGCCTCCTACCTGCACACCCTCATCCAGTTCTGCCCGCAGCCCAAGCATGCGGCGGCGTACGCCAGGATGATCCGCGCCGACAATGCCCGCAGGGTTATGCGCGCCCACGCCGAGCGCCTCGCGTCCACCGCGAGCGACCCCGGCCTGCCCAACCCGGCCGCCGCGACGCTCGCCATGGCCGACGTCCTCGGCCGCGTCCTGGACGCCCTCGCCGAACAGTTCGCCCCGCACTCCGGCTCCTTTCCCCGAACGCCACTCCCCGCGGAGGTCCCACGGCAGGCCGACCAGGAGGACCTCGACGAAGAACGCCTCCTCCTGGCGACCGCCACCGCCTACCCGGCGGAGGTCCGCCAGATGCGGTGGCTGACAGAGACGGACTTCCTGCTGCCGCTGCACGCGACGCTCTGGCAGTCCATCACCGCGCTGGCCCACCGCGGCGACATGGTCGACCCCATCACCGTCCTCGACGAAGCCCAGCACCGCGGCCTGCTTACAGGCTCCCTCGCCCCCAAAGACCTGATGGCCCTGGTCTCCACACCCGCCGGCTCACCCGAATACTGGGGCGAGAAGATCCTCCAACGCGCCCTTCTCGCCCGCGCCCAGACGGTCGCCGCACGGATCACCGCCTACACCGACGACCTGGCCAACACCCCCCACCAACTCGTCACCGGCAGCCGACGCGCCCTGGCCGACCTCAACTCCCTGCGCACCCGCTATAACCGCGCCACTTCACCCACGCCCGCACCGCGCCACAAGGCGCCAACGCCTGCCGCGCCGCCACCGCAGGCGACCAGTCCGCCGCTCCAGCCCGCGCTGCCTAGCTCACGGGCCCATCGATGACCCCCGTGCCCGTGCCGAGTTCCTTCCGCATGGCCCCCCATCCTGGAACGAGCCCACCTTCCATGCCCGACGGCCCCCTCGGCGTCCATGTTCTCCTCGACTTCTGCCCCACCCACACCAGCGCCGTCACCACGTCGCTCAAGCCCTGCTGAGCACGCACGGGTTCGAGCCTCTCGACCAGCAGACCATCGTCCTGGCCCGTATCAATCACACGGTAGACCGGCCCGATCTCGAAGACGGTGTCGATGCCAGCCGCAATCGCCATCGTCAGCCTGTGAAGCGGCCAAGACGGGCCAGGAACCCATCGATGTCGGTGAGCTCCGGTGCGTCAGGACCACGAAGGCGTCGAGTGGCCTCCCGCAACTCCTCCGCTGCGGCTACGGTCTCGGAGAAGCGCTCCTTGGCGGCGTGCAGGCGGGTGAGGGAGGCAAGGGCGTCCAGGTATCGTTCGATGGCTTCACCATCTGCCATGTCGGGCTGCGTAGCTGTGTATGCGCGGAACGCTTGGATGGCGGCAGTGGATTCGCCGAGGGCCATGCGGCATTGCGCAGCAAAGTAGCGGCACAGCCTGGCCTGCTCGTCCTCAGCCCCGTATAGAGCGTCGTAGGCGGCTCCCGCTTCCTCAAAAAGGTCTGCCGCTTCTCGGTGGGCTCCCGCCAGGAACTTCACTTGGGCTAGGGAAAAGACGAGGTCATCGTGTAGGACTCCGTTCGCGGCACGGTTTATGGCACCCGCGAGGAGGTCGGCAGCCTGAGCGAACTTTCCGTCCTGGGCCAAGCGTGCCGCAACGTCCGACACTTCGTCCGCTTCCTGATCGGTCAGCGGTGTGGGCCCCTTCTCACCAGCGGCATTATGGGCGACCGTGACGATCTCGGTCGGCGTGTACGAGCGGACGGCGACGCGTTTGGTCGGGCCGCCGAAGGGGCGGCTGAAAGGTTGGCGCGGGTCGTACTCCTGCTGGGCAGTGGTGGAGTCGTCCTGTACGTATACCCAGGGCAGCAGAGCATCGTAGACCTGCGAGGCCCCGAGCCGCCGTTCCGGCTCCTTGTCCAGCATCCCCAGGAGGAGATGCTCCAGCTCCTCGGGGATGTCCGAGCGGACGGTGCGGATCGGCGGAGGTGGAGTGCGGACATGGTGCCAAGCGCAGGAGCCCCTGCTGTCGGTAGTGAACGGTGGTCTTCCGGTGAGTAGTTCGTACAGCACGCATGCGAGGGCGTAGATGTCGGAGGCAGGGCCGACCGCGTTGGCCAAGCTCTGCTCAGGTGACATGTAGGGCGGCGTGCCGATGGTCATGCCCTCTTGAGTGAGGCGCGGGTGAGTGCCCGAGCCGAGGAGGGCGGCGACGCCGAAGTCGAGGACCTTGACCACGCCCTCCGGGGTGAGCATGAGGTTGGCAGGCTTGATGTCGCGATGGACAACGTCGTGCCGGTGGACCTCATCCAGCGTGGATGCGATCTGTGCGCCCGCTGCGGCCACCCAGGAAACGGCGAGTGGTTGAGCCGTGTAGTCCGCCTCGTCGATTAACCTCTGCATCTCCCGCCCACGCAGAAGCTGCATCACGATATACAGCCGTCCCGAGACGTCGTCGACGCCGGT
This sequence comes from Streptomyces sp. NPDC047072, assembly GCF_040643855.1. NCBI lineage: Bacteria > Bacillati > Actinomycetota > Actinomycetes > Kitasatosporales > Streptomycetaceae > Streptomyces > Streptomyces sp. NPDC047072. The sequence goes on from NZ_JBEYVC010000073.1 coordinate 16,069, forward strand.
GTCGTAGACGGCGGGGATGCCGAGGTGCTCGATGGCGGCGGTGGTGCGCACCTCGCGCAGGAAGCGTTCGCGGCGGTTTTGCAGCGCCTCGGCGGCGCCGAAGCCCGGCATGCCGGATACGCCGCGGACGTCGGTGAGCATCATCTTGACCGCGACGCGCCTGTCCCCCAACCGTTCGTCGTATGCGTGCCACACCTCGCCCATGCCGCCGGCGCCGATCGGTCTGTCCAGCCGGTAGCGTCCAGCGAGGAGACGGGACGGCACTGCGGCATCCTCGGTCGACTCGTCTTGCAGCACCTCGGTGGTCCCTTCCGCGCGGGCGCTGGGCACGCACCGGCTGTTTGACGTGACAGGCCGTTACCTGCGCAGGTTACGCATCGGTGGACGGTGCGGCCGGGGCTTCACCCGATTTGATCGCCGCGGCCCGCTCGGCGGTCGCACGGCGTTCCGCCTCGCGGCGGGCGGGCCGGCGGATCAGTCCGTACGCCTGTTGGGTGGCGACCTGCTTGAACAGTTTGTTCACCAGCGGATCGTCGTAGTAGCGCACCAAGAGGGCATCGTTGGACTGGGCTTGGTCGATGACGATGCGGTCCATGTCCCGGTCGACCTCCCGGCGAAAGGTCTCCTCATCGTTGTGGAGGCCGATCCGCTTCAAATCAGGATCTTCGGAGACTGCGACAACGAGCTGGCCGAGCAGGATCTGGTCTGTGGTGGACAGGCCGATGCCGTACTCCTCGTTGACCGACTCGATGACCTCAGCTAGCGACTTCTCCTGCGCATCAGGGGATGCGCCAGCGGGCTGCGGCACGATGCCCGGCAGGAGCTGCGCGCCTTCCGCTTTGAGCCGCAGTTCGGGCGTGCCGGTCTTCCGTACGTTCATGTGACTAGGAGTGATCTCCCCTATGTCCACGCTGGCGGAACCCGCCGGTAGGCGCAGGCGTCGTACCAGGAACCGCCCGTACTGGAAGAGCCGCTCCAGCTCCTCGTTCTCGAAACCGATGACGTGTGAGAGCCAGCCGTACGCCTTGACGTACGCGTCCAACGCGCTCCGGAACTCCTGGGCGGCGTCCGGCTCTTCGTCCGCCAAACGGTTGAATCGGTCCACGGCTCCGGTGGTGTAGTGGTGCAGCTTCGAGTGAGCCTTGGACACGGCCGCATCGGTGGCGGAGCCGTCCTTGAACGCGGCGAAGTACGCGGTGACGAAGGCGTCCATCTCCGCCTCGATCAGCAGGCGATAGGCCATCACCTCATCATGCCTGGTGAACAACAGGTTGGGTTCGGGCTCTTCGGCGAGGGACGCCTCGTAGTACGCCTGGAATGCCTCCACTATGACCTCGGGCCTGTTGGCGAAGTCCAGGACGAAGAGGTCCTCGGCGGACTTGAGCCGATGCGTGCGGTTGAGCCGCGACAGCGTCTGCACGGCCGCCAGCCCCGCCAGTGGCTTGTCGACGTACATGGTGGTCAGCAGCGGCTGGTCGAATCCGGTCTGATATTTGTCGGCGACGACGAGAATGCGGTATTCAGGGCGGGGAACGGACGGCGGCTTCGGGTCATCGACACGGGTGTAGGCGAATCGAACTGGAAGCTCGCTCTCGACGAAGCCGTTGAGCTTGGCCTCGGTGTACTCGATGTCGTCGAGGGTGAGAGTGCCGGAGAACGCGACCAGAGTCGCGCAGTCCGTGAAGCCGCACCGCTCCACGTAGGCGCGGATTGCTTGATAGAGGCGCACTGCATGCTCGCGGCTGGGCGTGACCACCATCGCCCTCGCCCGCCCACCGAGCCGGTCGGCGGAGTGTGCCCGGAAGTGGTCCACCATGATCTTCGCCCGGGAGTCGAGAGACGCCTCGGACAGCAGGGCGGCCCGTACTAGCTTCGACTTGGCCTTGCGCGGATCGACCCGTTTCTCAGCCTCGTCCACGGCTGCCTTCTGAAGCTTGAAGTACGTGCCGTAGGTAACGTAGGTGCCCAGCACGTCCAGGATGAAGCCTTCCTCGATGGCTTGCCGCATCGAGTAGATGTGGAACGGCTCCATCTGCTCGCCGTCAGAAGTCTTAGTACCGAAGAGCTTGAGCGTCTTGTCCTTCGGGGTCGCGGTGAACGCGAAGAAGGACAGGTTGGGCTGCTTGCCGCGGGCGAGGGCGGCAGCGGTCAGTGGATCGCCGTCCTCGTCGACCGAACCGAGCTTGCCCAGAGCCTTCTTGAGCGCGTCGGCGCCCTTGCCCCCCTGTGAGGAGTGCGCTTCGTCGATGATGATCGCGTAGCGGCGCTCGCGGCCAAGGCCGGAGGTCTTGTCCAGGATGAAGGGGAACTTCTGCAGCGTGGTGATGACGATCCGGGCGGTCGCCCCGGTCAGCGCCTCGGCCAGCTGCTGGGAGCTGTCGTCGACGCGCAGCACGACGCCCGGGGTGTGGTCGAACTGGTAGATGGTGTCCTGGAGTTGCTTGTCCAGCACCCGGCGGTCGGTGATGACGACGACCTTGTCGAAGACGGGTTTGTTCGCCGCGAGGTTCTTGGCCTTGGCGGCGGCCGGGTCGAGGAGTGCCGGGTCTTCGGGCGTGTGCAGTGATGCGAGACGGTGAGCGAGCCAGGCGATGGTGTTGGACTTGCCGGACCCCGCGGAGTGCTGGATCAGGTAGTTCTCGCCCGCCCCGTGCTGGGCGGCGTGCGCCGTCATCTTCCGTACGGCATGCCACTGGTGGAAGCGCGGGAAGATCAGCGCCTGGGTGTGCGCGGCGCCCGGGCGATAGCGGGGGGCCTTGCCCGCCTTGGCGGCTTCGTCCTCGACGTGTAGATAGCGGTGCAGGAGGTCGAGCCAGTTGTCACGCTGCCATACCTGTTCCCACAGGTACGAAGTGCGATACGTGGTGCCGTCGGGGGTGGGCGGGTTGCCAGCACCGCCGATGTTCCCCGGGCCTCCATCGCCCATATTGAACGGCAGGAAGCGGGTCTGGGGACCAGCCAGACGCGTCGTCAGGAACACCAAATCCGGGTCGACCACGAAATGCACGAGGCTACGACGCGCGAAGAACAACTCCTTCGGATCTCGAACCGTCCGGTATTGCCGCTTGGCGTGCTCGACGGTCTGGCCGGTGAGCGGGTTCTTCAACTCGGCGGATGCGATGGGTAGGCCGTTTAGGAAAAGCGCCAGGTCGAGCGACCTCGTCGGCTTGGCCGAGGAGTAGTGGAACTGCCGGACGACAGTGAGGCGGTTGGCGTCGTACTCGTCGAGCGCACCGACGGCGAGGGTGTGCGCGGGGCGAAAGTAGGCAAGTCGCAACCTCACGTTCCGGTCCACAACTCCGTGCCGCAGTACGTCGAGTGTCCCGCGGGCGTCTATCTGCTTGGCCACGTGGGCTGCGAAGCGATGGATGGCGTCTGGCTCCTCCTCTCCGTAGGCATCCCTCAGCCGCTCCCAGGCGTCGGATTGGGACGCGCGGAGGTACTTGGAAAGTTCGGAGGTGTCGATGCCAAGCTCGTGGTCGTAGAAATTGCCGAGCCCTCGCTCCCAGCCGTTCCGGAGCAGGGCAGACTCGATGACGGCCTCGAAGGCTCCTTCAGTGTGCGCCTCTCGTGCTTGCGCAGGGACGGGGGTCATCGATTCTCCTCGGAGATAGGGGAAGCGGCATACAACATCGAGCGTCGATTAAGTAGTGGAAACCCGCAGTCGACCGGTGACTGCAGCGGTGGAGAGTGCCTGCTGGCGCTCGATGAGGAGCGCGAGCTGGCGCTCGATCTCGTCGCGCAGTCGTGTTTGGCGGTCGAGCGACGCATTAAGGGAACGGACCAATGCTTTCTGTGTCGGCACGGGCGGGAGCGGCACTGGGAAGTTCTGGATCTTGCTGCTGTTGGTGGACGCGAGGTTCGTAGTCCTGGTTCCCGTGCTCTCGAAATAGCAGCGCCCATGGAGGGACTGAGTGACGTAAGCCAAGTACTCGCCATCGAGATGCCGTTCATCGGGCCGGATGGCGAAGATGTGATTCTGGTGCAAGCAACCTTCCAACTCACCTCGCCATACGGTCCCGCGGCCCAACTTGTCCAGGTCCCCACCCTCGGTCATCAAAACATCACCAGCCCTGAGCGTGCTACGCCGGGCCACACTCCGCGGCACCGTGATCTCCGTGACGGAGTCGAGCGCAAGACGACCGGCTTGAACATTGGCTACGCGCAGATACGGACGCGTGACGACATCCCCGGTGATATCGCGTTTCGCATCGACCGTCAACCCGTTCTGCAGGCGAGCCACATACGCGAGGCGTACCAATTTGAAACTGTCAGGCAGTTCGGGGAGCCACCTCCACGACCCTTCGGCACGCGAATTCCTCAAGCCGCCGGGTGTCACGCTCTCGGAGATCTCAGTGAAGGTGAAATCATCCAATGTGGCCAACTGACTCAGCAAAGTCTGGATCTTCGCCTCCAGGGCCTTCATCTCCCTGTCGATATCAGTCGGTGAATTCGGGGACTCGTAGACGTAGAAGTGTCGCGTGAACGGAATTTCGTACCCGATCCGAAAACGAACGATTTCTTGCGTCTCCGCATTCTTGGACTCCGCGATCCACGCCTCCTCGACATGGGGTTTCACCTCACGCGCGAAGTATTCGTCGATGTCACCACGAAGGGGTACATACTCGAAGTTTCGCAAACCAGGGTCGTGTTCGGGCTGACCCTTCTTTGCATATTGGATCTCGCCCTCGGGATCCGGCACTCCGACCGCGTCACGCATGGCCCTGTCGAAGGGCTTACCCTTCGGCCACGGCACACCCTTCTCAGCCATTGCTGCTAGGAGGTCACCCCACGCCTGAGTCTTGGTAGCCCAACTCGACCCGACCAGGGGTTTCAATGCATCAACTAGCTCCTCTGGATCGCGGAACTCCCGGGCAACTACCCTGGATGCGCGCAACGCGTCAAGAGTGTCTTCAGTGACCTCGAAGCGCAGCTTAAGTGGCCGGTCTACGGCGATCCGCTTGTATCCGAAGTCGTCGGCAGCAAGGACTTTTACCTTATCCGGTACGGAGTGTTCAGAGTTCTCGCCTGAGCGCGCCAGTCGATACGCCTGCCCATACCAATGACAGATCTCCCTGCGCTGCTCCTCAGCGATCCGCTTACGCTTCTTGCTCAGCGACTTTGACATCTTGCGCCACTGATCCCGCGCGTCGACCAGGATGATCCGATTCTTGAGGTTCTTCGGCTTTCGGTTGGTGACGATCCAGAAGTAAGCAGAAAGATCTGTGTTATAAAAGAGTTGGTCCGGGAGGGCAACGATAGCTTCCAGATAGTCGTTCTCGATAAGCCATCGGCGGATTTCCGACTCACCCGATCCCGCAACGCCAGTAAGCGGCGAACCGTTGAATACAACGGCGATGCGACTGCCCCCGACTTCTCTGCCTTCGGCGTCCTTCTTCAATGGCCTCATCTTCTGGATCATGTGCTGAAGGAAAAGGAAGGAGCCATCGTTAATGGGGGGCAGGCCAGCACCGAAGCGGCCATCGTAGCCGCGATCTTCGTATTCCTCCTTAATCTCTTTCTCGACCTTCTTCCACTCCACGCCGAATGGTGGGTTAGCGAGCATGTATTCAAACTGCTCGTCCTCATGGCCGTCTTGGGTGAAGGAATTTCCGAAGCAGATATTGGAGGCCGTTTGATCCTTGAGGAGCATGTCTGAGCGGCAGATCGCGTACGACTCAGCGTTGACCTCCTGCCCGAACAGGTTCACGCGTGCCCGAGGGTTGAGCGTCTTGATGTGTTCCTCAGCTGCCGACAGCATGCCACCGGTTCCGCAGGCCGGGTCCAGGATATCGACCACAGGAGCCTCACCGGTAAGGCGTTCGGCGTCTGGAGCGAGTAGCAGCTCGACCATCAGCTCGATCACCTCGCGTGGGGTGAAGTGCTCACCGGCGGTCTCGTTCGAGGCGTCTGCGAATTTGCGGATGAGTTCCTCGAAGACAAATCCCATGTTGTGGTTGTCCACGACTGCGGGGCTGAGATCGATCTCGGCGAACTTCTGCACGACGAGGTAGAGCAGACCAGCCTTGGCCAGCCGCTCGATCTGAAGGTGGAAGGCATAGTGGTCGAGGATCTCGGTGGCCTCCGCCGAGAAGCCGTCGATGAAGTCCTTGAGGTTCTTCTCGACCTTGTCGGTGTCCTGGTCGGCGCCGATGGTGGCGAATGACTGCTGGGAGAGGTTCCAGAAGTTTCGGCCGGCAGCGGCCCGAAGCACGCCATCCTTGTTCATACCCGCGTATGACTCGGCACGCGCCCACACGTCCTTGCGAGTGTCCTCCATCACGCAGTCCATGCGGCGCAGCACGGTCATCGGCAAGATGACCTTGCCATACTCGGAACGCTTGTAGTCGCCGCGCAGCAGATCGGCCACCGACCAGATGAAGTCGGCCAGCTCCTGGTTCTTGTCGCTCACTCGTCACCTTTTCGTGTTGCTGCCTGCCGCGAAGTCTCTGTGCCGCCCGTCACTACGAGCCGGACGGCGAACGTGACCAGAGTACGGAAGCCGACGTCCACCTCGGGACGTCGGCAGGCATTCTCGCGACCGGCCCGCCGCCCTAGCCTGCACCTGGCCAGTGCACTGCTGCGCCGCCTGCATCTGTGGGAGTCGATGGCCGCCGGCAGCAAGGTGACTTTCACCAGCGAGTCGCACGGATCGGGCCTGAGGTGGACGGTGCGGCGACGGCTGACGCAGGACGCCCGTTTGCACGATGACGACGTAGCCACGCCACTCGCCGAGCCGGTAGCTGGACCAGGACTAACAGCGGACCTCGACGGACGCCTCTGCAGCCAGCGGCAATGCGTCCAGTCCTTTGACTCGGGGCGTCTCACAGTCGAGACGGTGTACAGCGAGGACGCCCGCCCCGCTCGGCGCCCGGGCCGTGCCCGCGCTCATGTCCTTGCGACGTTCCTCAGCGAACACTCCCCCCGGCAGACACCAGCTGTGACGGCCGCACCGGGCACGCCCTCCAGCTCATCGATCCCTGGGGAGACGGCCTGCTGGACACTGCCGAGCAGCTCGCCGCTGCCTGGGTTCACGAGGGCCTGAACACGCTGGTACTCAGGGTGGCCAGCAGCCGGAGTCAGGACGGAAGTGCGACAGTCGCGTGGCAACGCGCACTATTGACCGGCGGTGCCGGCGCCATGTTGAAGGGCGAGGCCAATTACGTGCACGGCGACCTCGAAGCCGACATCACCCGGGCGCGCACGGCATTCGACCACATCATCTTGGTCAAGCACCATTGGGTGGACCTGCCCGTGCAGGCATTCTCTCCTCTTGCCGATGACCACCTCATCGTCGCCGACGGGCACTTTCCGAGAACGACCAAGATCACCAAAATGCACGCCGGGGAACTACAGCGCCACACCATCGCACTTAAGGGTGCTTTCAGAATGCTGGGTGTTTGCGGGCGAGGGTCATGCAATGTGCGAGCCGGAGGAAGGCGTCGTGCATGTCGTCGCGTGCTTCCCAGCGGGTCCGTAGACGGCGGGGGCCGTGCAGCCAGGCGATGGCGGATTCGGCGACCCACCGGACTTTGCCCAAGCCCGAGCCGTGCGGCTGGCCGCGGCGGGCGATCTTCGGTGTGATGCCGCGCTTGCGCAGGCGGCGGCGGTAGATGTCGTGCTCGTAGCCGCGGTCGGCGTATAACGCGCGGGGCTTGCGCCGTGGCCGGCCCCGCTTGCCCCGCACCGGCCCGAGACTGTCGATCAGGGGCAGGAGCTGGGTGACGTCGTTGCGGTGACCGCCGGTCATAGACACCCGCAGCGGAGTACCGCGGGCATCGGTCAGGACGTGGTGTTTCGAGCCCGGCCGTGCGCGGTCAACCGGGCTCGGGCCTACTTTTGGGCTGCTTCGCCCCTGCTTGGCCTGCACGTGTGACGCATCGATCGTGGCGCGGGAGAAGTCGAGGCGGTCTGCCGCCCGCAACCCGTCCAGCAGCACCCGCTGCAGTTCCTCCCACACCCCGGCCTCCTGCCATTCGGCAAGGCGCCGCCAGCAGGTGGGACCCGAACCGAACCCCAACTCCTGCGGCAGGAACTCCCACTGAACACCGGTGTACAGGACGAACAACACGCCCTGGAGCGTCTTGCGGTCATCGATCCGCTTGCGGCCCGGATACCTGTCACGACGCTCATGCTGCGGCAACAGCGGCTCGATGATCGCCCACAACTCGTCACTGACCTCCCACGGCTTCCGCCGCGCCATGGTCGCACCCCACAGAAGACGGGATCACATACATCTCCACCGTGCCACAAAAGGATCATTCTGCAAGGAGCCCGTACTCCTGCTGAGTCCGCAGTCGCCTGGCTTCACCATCGCCTGGCTAGAGTCCCCTTCGCCGAAATCCCCCTGACCGGCCTGCTCCTTTGATGCGCACACGATCAGCACATTCCGGACTCTTTCGACGCCTCAGTGACAGGGAACTGGCTCGCCACGGGATGCCGGTGCTGGGCAGGCTCCCACAGCCGCCTCGCCGCGGCCCGCACCGAACCGTGCCGGACCATCCCCCCGCCGAACAGCGAGCGTTCGTGATCCAGCAGAGCGCCCGAGTCCGCGAGGGTCTTGGTCCCGCACACGCGGACACAACGGTATTCCTCGCAGCCATGCGTGAATACGCCCAGCTCTGAGCGGGCGGCAATATAACAGTGGATCCCCGGTTACCGAAACCGGGGATCCACCGAATACTTATAGCTCCACCGCCACTACCCGAACGCCACGTCGAAGGGCAGCATCACGACCAACCACAACTTCATCTGTGCAGGCACATGGCCGTGGGGCCATTGCTCTTTCACGCCGCGGCGTAGCTCAGCCGGAACAGGTCCTGAGCGCGCTCCAGGTCCCGCTCCGTCCGCAGCTGAACCTCCAGGTCTCCCGTGCCATGGTGGCCGAGCCCGGTCACATCCCGGGTAAAGCCGGGCGCCAGATCGACTGCCGTCGGGTCCGCTTTCAGGTAGACCAGCACCTTGGTCTGCTGGGGCGGGATGAGGCAAGCGAAGTTCCGCAGCCGCTGATAGGCCCGGTACTGCTTGCGCTGCACCCGCGTGACGCCGTCCCCGAGGCCGACGAGGACCTCGTCGACCGCGGCAGCCAGCTCGGCCATCGCACCGCCCTGGTGCCGAACCGGCGAAGCCCCGGCCACGCGGCGGCGTACCCGCTTGGCCTTGGCCGAGTGCCCGGTGACCGAGGCCACGGTCTCAAGGCCGAAGTGGTCGCTGCCGAAGTACCGGTAGCGCACCAGGTCGATTGAGCGCCGGTGCTCGCGTACGGCGTGAACGTCGTAGCGGGTGAAGTCGCCGGCCACACAGATCAGCCGGGGTGCGCTCCACAGGATCTGGGACGCTGCCGTCACCCCGAGCCGGTCGCGGACCAGTCCCCGGAAGGCGTCTTTGTGGTTCGTCAGCCAGGCCATGTAATAGAGGCCCTGGTTGATCACCCCGGCGTCGGTGCCGCGCTTGTACTCGACGATCACGGGTGCACCGTTCTCGTCGAGGCCCAGCGAGTCGATCCGCCCACCGTCGACGCAGTCGATGACGTACTCGCTCGCCAGGAAGGTGACACTCAGCATCGTCTCCATGTGCGCCTCGACGAGGGTCTGCACATCCGCCTCGACCTCCGCAATGCGTGGCAGGACCTCGACTGCGCCGCCTGCCGTGTTGAACAGCTTCAGACCGACCACCCCCTCGACTCGCGATCACGATGCCAGAGGGGAACGCCACACAGCGCAGGGATATTTCCGCTGCCACCGCATTTCGAGATGGGACCAGCAAGCACGATGGACCGACAGGACAGCCCGCCACAGGACACCCCCTACGGCCCGGCTCACATCCGATCAACCTGGGGCGGAACGGGAAGCGTGGAAGACGCCTCCAAGGCTTTCGGGTTCTCCCGGGCCAAGGGCTACGACCTGGTCCGCCGCGGCGAATTCCCCTGCCGCGTAGTGCGCATCGGCCGCAGCACCCGCGTCGTCACCGCATCCCTGCTCCGCGTCCTCGACAGCGGCGAACCCGAGTACAGCGGTATCGGTGTCTGACCTTCAAGCCGGGTACCAGAGTCCGTTGCCGGATACTCGCAGGTTCTCAAGCCACATTTACACGACCGCTCGGTTCACCTCTGTGACCACGTAGTTCCTGGTTCGGACGACCTCCCATGCCCCGGCGACCAATCAGCCGTCGCCACCAGCAACCCTTTCTGCGCCCCTTCCCATGCGACGTCGGCAGCCAGGGCCTGGGTCTGGTGCAGCTTTGGGTGACAGGTTGACCTGCCCCACGTTTGGGTTCCAGCTGCGGTGGCTAACTGGCGGCGCCCTGGCGCTTGTCGAGCCGGACGAGCGAGGCGATCCGATGTCGCCGGGTGGACGGTGAAGTCCACCCGCACGCTGGCGCGGAAGCTCGCCCGAAGCGGGCACAAAGTCAGTGCGGACACCGTCGCGGACCTGCTGCGGGAGGAAGGCTTCAGTCTGCAGGCCAACGCCAAGACCATCGAGGGAAGCCAACATCCCGACCTAGATGCCCAGTTCCGCTATCTCAACGAGCAGGCCCGTGATCACCGCGATGCCGGCCAGCCGGTGATCAGCGTGGACACCAAGAAGAAGGAGCTCGTCGGCGAGTTCAAGAACAACGGCCGCCAGTGGCGGCCTGCGGCTGATCCGGCGCCGGTGAACGTCCATGACTTCGCCGACCCCCAGCTGGGCAAGGCCGTCCCGTACGGGATCTACGACCTCGCGGCGAACACCGGCTGGGTCAACGTGGGCACCGATCACAACACCGCCGCATTCGCGGTGGAATTGATCCGCCGCTGGTGGTGCGGCCAGGGTCGGGTCGCCTACCGCAGGCGACGCGACTGCTCATCACCGCCGACGCGGGCGGCTCGAACGGCTACCGCACCCGGGCCTGGAAGCTCGAACTCGCCCGGCTCGCGGCCGAAACAGGACTGACGATCACCGTGTGCCACCTGCGCCTGACACTTCGAAGAGGAACAAGATCGAGCACCGCCTCTCATCTCCGGGTGCCCAGGAAGCACGTGGAGACGATTGTGGTCGCCATCGACGGCGAGGATCAGGAGGAACGCGAGCTCCGTCATGGATCGGGAATCAGCGCAGCCGGGCCGCAACGCTCACCCGCAGCGGGTGGAACAGCTGTCCGCCATCGGCATGCGCTGGACGTAACGTCCGGAGAGACGGCGCGCGTTCCATCGTCAGCCGATACGCGGCGGCACACGAAGAGGCACCGGCTCTTCTTGCCCGTCCCATACAACACGGATCAGGGAGGGAATCCGCGCCTCCATCGACCCCGCCATCAGGAAGTCGTGCACCTCGCCCGGGGCCAGCGTCAGGTTCTCGGGCCAGCCCCCGTGCATGGCCGCAACCGCTTCCGTGATCCGCACGTTGGTCGCGATCGCCGTTCCGTAGTTGACCAATTGCCACTTCGCCTTGTTGGCATGCTCGAAGGCCAGCACAGCACGAGGCCGATTGGCCTCTTCCTCTGCCGCGCGCTGAGCAGCGTCCACCCTTCGCTGGTGGGCCAGGGTCTCCTCAGCAACAGCGGCGGTCTTCTCCGCAGCATCAGCCGAACGCTTGCCGTCACTTCTGGCCTTGAGGCTGATACCAATGGCTCCCAGTGACACAGCGAACGCAGCCCAAGCTGGTGCATCTCCCCAGTTCATGAGCGGACCTTATGACATCGCACTGACATCCAGCCGCCGCAACGGAATCGTGAGGACCCGGAGGATCGGGGGGTTCCGCAGCAGAGTGCGCATGGGGAGCTGGCATGCCCGCGGCACACCATCAGGAGCGGGCAGCACTTTGTCCACGATCGGCAATGCGGTGCAGAGACCGCAGTCGCAGGCGGGCTGCATCCCTCTGGCCCCTACTACTGATCTACAGCGGCCTGGCTCGCACGTTCAGCGTGTCGCTTCCACGGGTAGCTATCCCATCCCGCATCCAGGATCGCATTGCGTCCGTGATTCTTGCCGACGAGGACAGAGTTGAGGGAGTAGGCCGACGCCAGAGGATCTTCTTGGCGTTGGCGGAGGAGCTGGCTCACCGACATGTCGCTTAGCGTTACAAGGTGCTCCAGTTCTGTGGCGCTGCAGACGGTCACGGGTATGTCCGTGTCCGGCTGCATCTCCTTCTGGAAGGGGGCGTTGGCGGTGTGGAAGGGCTCCATGGTCACGACGAGACCGTGCACGGGTCGGTCTGCGGGGAGGTGCCTGAAACTCGGGTCCCGGCCCGCGATCAGTGCAGCCGTGGTTCCCAGCTGCTTGTAGGCGTGCTTGATCTGGCGCAGGGCAGCGCTGGTGCGGTCCAGCACACCAAGACGTAGTGATTCCGTAGGGCGCGTGGACTTCACTTCGACGAGCAGGACCAGGTCGTCGAACACGACGATCCAGTCAACGCTGCGTCGCTCGTCCCGATAGATGATCTCGGGGTAGACCTTGCCATCGGCAAGTTGGCCGAGCTGGCGTCCTACGTATTGCTCGAAGAGGTCCCCGAGTTCCCTGGCGAAGTCGTTCTTGAAGTGGGCGATGCCCATGTAGTACAGACCGAGAGGGCTTCCCTTGGGAATGATCAGGTGAGATGAGGGAGCGAGGTAGCCCGCCCCGAAGCCGGACAAGAAGGGGCGGCCGCGCAGCGGGTTGTACTCAAAGCGGCGCAGGTGGGAGTCCCGACTCGACCGCCTATTGTCATTCTCGGCTTTGAAAGCCGTCAGATCGGTAACGAAGTGACGTTCCGTGATCTCTCGTATGGTGCGCGCGGGAATGATGGAGCAGATCTGCTCCATCTGGGGCTGGCTCAGCCACGCGGGATCGAAGCGCCCTTCGTTCCGAAGCGCGGCCACCTACAGAAGCTGGGTGACGCCGACGTAGTCGGACAGGGAACAGCCGAGAAGTTCTTGATCCCATCCGTCGACAAGGCATGTGGCGGTGCGGGCCGTCCTCGTCTGGCCGAACAGAGCGGCCGTCCGAGCGAGATCGTTGAAGCCGGACTCCTGGTAGGTGAACTGCTCGCCCGAGGTACGCAGCAGCCAGCTGGCGACGGATTCGGCGCTCCCCCCGTCGCGGATCATGGGGTCGGTCAACGCCGCGTACGCGGCAAGCATGGCCATCAGATCGTTCTCGGTGCAGCTGCCGTCCCCGCGGTACTCGTTCCCGTAGGCGAGGCTGGTGCGCGCGACATCGGCGAGAGCCCACGGCGTGTACTTGCGGTATGGACTGTTCCACCACGTGTCGCTGTGCCAGCGGGCTGAGGCAGCGGCGATGACAGGCAGGAGGGCGCTGGGGCGCTGCTGCCGGACTCGCTGTACGTACTCGTGATCCGTAACCAGCCGGTCATAGAGGAATGCCGCCATGGATCAAGAGTGGCTGACCCAGTGGAGTACTGTCGCTGGAATTTCGCTCTCTGCTACGACCCGTCGAGGAAGGTCGATCACGTGCTTACCTCGGTGATGGTGTCCGCGACTAGGACGGGCAGGTGGTTGATCGCCCGTTCCAAGAGCCGCTCGATAGGGACCGCGTGCGGGCTGGCATCGACGTTGATGTGCTTGCCCCAGGCCGCGGGCTCGTAGCGGGCAAGCATGGACAGCGTGTACAGCACAGCCCACCAGGCCATCAGCGGGTGTAGATCCCGCTTCATCGAGCCCAAGACCGGCAGGAAATACCGGCCCCCGGCGTAGCCGCGGGTCAAGGCCCTCAGGTGGGCCTGCCGCTCGGCCATGGTCGCCATCCCGTCGAACCCAGTGCCCACGCCCTCGGGCATCAGCCAGTTCATCGCCAGCTGGCCCCCGCCGTGGTCGTAACGGACGTAGTTCGGAAGCGCCGACGCTCCCACATTCGAGTAGCTCTCGTGCTGGGCGACAGCCGCGTACGCAGTCAGAAAGTCGGCCAGCACCTTACGAGTGCCGGCCTTGACGATCCGGTCGGGAATGTTGCACACGAACACGCTGAGCAAGGAATGGTCGCCTTCGTCGACGCTGCCCTCGCTTGTGTACAGCGGGGTGAGCCGGTCTCTGCTGGTGAGCGGGTAGTTGAGGTTCGGGGGCAGCAGGTCCCAGACGTCCTCCAGGCGCACCGGGTCCGTCTCCCACACCGGTGAGTCGAGGACCTCGCTGACCTTCACGAAGCTGCCCTGGGTGCCGGGCGGATCGGTGCGGATCTCGATGTCGGGGAAGGGCAGGTGGAACCCCTTGCTCGTGATCCCATGGGTGTTGAGGCGCCAGTCCTCGCCCTTGAGAGACCAGGCGGCGGCCGTGATGGCGCGGCCAGCCTGGCTGAGGCCGTAGAAGGCCAGGACCGGACTCGTGGCCGGGCCCACGACGGCGGCGGCGCGGAACAGCTGCTGAGCCTGTTCCAGGGCTGCCGAGTACGTCTTGCGACGGGAGCCGGTATTGGCTCGGGCCGGCGGATCGGAGCGGCTGGCCCGCAGCCGCTCCCACGCCTCATCTGCGTCGAGATCGCTGTGCATGGCCGGGACGCTACCCGTTGTCGAGTTGACGCCGCTGGGTGAATTTTTCTCGCGCTCCTGGCAGAGGAGTTGGCGGTGCCGAGGGAAGCCGGGGTCGAGGGTCGTCGCCATGCTGCACGAGGTGAGGTCAGGAAGCGGGCCGCGGGAGCCGGCGCCCACCACCAGCTGGTCTTCGTCGACCGGCTGGTGGCCACGCTGATCCATCTGCGGCACGACCTGCCGCACTCGGTACTGGGATTTTGGTCCCGATCCTCGCGGCGAGTTCGACGACGACCATCTGTCCTTAAAGCGCCCTTACTTCGACCCTACTCCCAGGCGTATCCTCCTTCACTCGCGTTCATTCGAACGCACGTTTGACTCAGCTCGAGGAAGGATGCAGCGCTTCGTGTCTGTCTACCAGCGCTTATCGAGATCAGGCGTCCAAACGGGAATCGCCCTGGGGGCCTGCCTGCTGATGGTCTCCGCCGTGCCCGCGGCAGCCACCACCACCGCCCGTCCCGACCCCTACGCGGCGCCGTCAACGCGCCCGGCGGCCGGTCCGGAAGTCGCCTCTCCCGCAGCGGGTTCGCGTCCCGTCTCCGGCAAGAACCCGTCCGCCGGTCCGCAGTTCAAGAAGAGCGGTGACACCTGGAAGGTCATCAGCCCCGATGTAGTACTGAAGAACACGGTCACCGACGCGGACGGCGACAAGTCCACGGTCACGTTCGAGGTCTACACGGCCAATGCGGACGGCACACCGAAGGCCCAGGTCAACATTGACGACTCCAACTCGTACGGAGTGGGAGTGTCCGGCTACGTCGCCTCAGGGGCGACCGCTCAGTTCAAGGTCGCCTACGGCAAGCTAAAGCCGGGCATCAACTACCTCGTCCACACTTCGGCGTTCGACGGCAGCCTGTACGAGACGACCTGGTCGCCCTGGGCGAAGTTCCGCATCGACCCGTACGTGACGTTTCCCGCGCCGCAGCAGGCGGAATCGACGATCGACCAGGCCGAACAGAAGATCGTCGAGTTCACCCGAACCGATCCCGGCGGCTCCGTCACGTCATCCGCCCCGTCGTCGTCTTCGGCGCCCGCCTTGGGCGACTTCGACAAGAAGAACTGCTCCACGGCAGACCGGCAGCACCGGCGCGTCTGCTTCACCATGACGAAGCCGGACAAGAGCAAGAAGGACGGCCCCGAGCCCGGCAAGACCAAGGAGGCTCCCCAGAGCCTCAACCGCGCAGCCCTCGGCCCGACACCCGGCGGGAACGACGCGGTCGACCTGGTCGACTGGTGCACCGCCGCCGCTGACGGCCTGGACTACATGAACCGCACCGAAGCCTGTCTGAAGGATCTCGGGGAGGGAGAACTGTGGTTCTTCGACTCCGACCCGGAAAAGCCGGCGATCGGACGCGCGACCTTCAAGTTCGAGCAGCGCATGAAGACCTACCGCAACAAGTCGGAGAGCGGTAGCGACTTCGGGGAGTTCGACCAGCAGATCGTCATCATCCCCACCTACATCGACCCCGCTCTTGAGGGCGTCACGATGAAGTGGAACATCGACTCATCGTGTGCCGCCTGCGACGTCGCCCCCATCCAGTGGGTGGATGACGGCGCCAACCCCACCAACGGCGCGCACTGGACCTACGACCCCACAGGCGGCTACTACGGCCGTTGGGGGACCGTGGTGACCCGGTGGACCGGCACCGGCAAGGAACGGGTCGACCTTGGCTGGTCGATCACCGCGAGCGTGGACGCGAGCAACTCCCTGAAAGCAACCGCAGACTTCGGCAGCAGCGGTATCGACAGCGTGCGGGAACTCGCCCCGCGCTGCGACAACATTCTCGCCGTGCCGGCGCCCGGCTGCGTGCTGCCGTTCTTCAAGCCGACCTACACCGTGGACACCAACGCCTACCCGGCGGCCGGGGCCTACTACTGGCTGATGCAGGAGAAGATGCCCGACCACGCCGGATCGAAGAAGTGGGACTCCCTTCTTCACTACCTCGGCCCGGACACCACCGTCACCAACCCCACCACCGGCGGCCCGTGGACGAGCACCAACAGCCGCAACAAGATCTGCGGGAGCGGAACCACCAAGTTCATCCCGCACCCGGCTGACGCGTCGGTGGGATCGACCGACTGCGACGAGTACGCCATGGCGTCCACCCACGAGAGCGGCGGCTTCCCCGGCGGCGTCAACCAGGTGAGCGACGGCAGCAAGTGCGCCCAGCTCTTCACGGACAAGATGGCAACCCCCGCCGCCACCTTCGGAATCCTCGCCGACACCCGGACCGCCGCCAACGGCCCCGCTGGAACGGAGCGCTGCGGACGTGCTGGCATCAACTCAAGCCAGAACCAGGGAGCCTTCAGCGACCTGAACCCCGCCACCTGGCGCCTGCTCGACGGCGACGGCTTCTTCGTCTCCAACCCCGGATTCGAGCACTGCACGAACGCCAACACCACCTGTAGCTGGCGCAGCCGGTTCTAGCCTCAGCCAGAAAACCCAGGAGGGCCGGAGATGCATCCGGCCCTCCTGGGCCGTTGCGGTCCTATCCGTTCCAGGGCTCCCACAGGGCCGCCGCCTCCTCGCTGTCCGGCGGCCCCCATACCAGGGCTTCGCGAATCAGACCCGGCTTGTAGCCGGTGGCCAGCTTCGGGTACTCCAGCCTGTCCGCGACGTCTTCCAGAAGCATGGTCAGAGACGTGTCATCGACCGTGCGTACAGCCGTGTCATCCCATCCGCCGGTCTCACCCGTCGCAGCGTCGACGAACCGGCCGTAACTCAGGTCGGTGACACTCCACGCGCAAAACGGCAGCCATGACGGCTTCCAGACCAGCGTCTCCGGATCGCGACGGGCCTGCCTGCGCTGGTTGTCCATGTGCCACTGATATGACCGCGCCACCGCCTCAAGGTCCAGCAACGCCCACCCTTGATCAGGGATCAGGCCGGCCGCCGGAACATCCCGGCTCCCTGCGCACAGGCGCCACAGCGCCCGCAGCTCCGCGGGGGCCTGCACGCCGATGGATTCCTCAAGGGCGGCAATCTCACCCTCCGACGCGCCCGGCCTGAGCGCGGCATGTGTCGCGGGAGCATGGCGGCCAAGCCACGTCTCGATCCGCTGCCACGCTTCACCGATCTGCCGCGCCTGCATCACGTCCTCGCGCGGACCTGCTTCCTCGCCCGCATCCTCAGGCATTGGTCACGCCTTTCTCGTTGTGGTCGGCGTGCAGAGCAACGTGCTGGCGGCTCCTCCGCGGAGCCTTGTGTGCTGCGTCCCCACGGCGGCTCCGGCTACCTTGTGCCCCCCGCCGAGAGAAAACGCGCCTGCGATCGTACAGGCTTGCCATATGCGCGGTCTTACCCGCCTACACCCCGCACATGGCCTGTTCGTCTCCCAGCGCACCCCGGCCCTGCCCCTGCTCGTGGCCAGCGAACTGGCCACCGCGCCCGCACTTTGCCGAGTGCTGGTTGGAGTGTTCTCAGGGGCGTGCTGGGGGACATCCCCGATGCGGCGAGCCACGAGATCGGGTGGACTGGCACTCGCCTACGCCTCTCGACCAGAAAGCAACGCATGAATACGACAGTCGAATGGATCCGAGCCGACGAGCGACTCCCCTACGACGGTGCCGGCATCCTCGCAGCCGTGACCGGTCGCTATCCGGGCGAGCAGGAGGACGACCCCGACTCGCTCTCCGGTCAGGAGTTCTGGCTGGTACTCCCCATGTACTTCCGTCGCATCCATCCGGTGGAGGAAACCGGAGAGATCATCGAGAACTGCTTCTACGACTCCGACGGCGTGGTCCGCTTCCCCATCGGCGGGCCGACCTGCGAGGAAATGGTCACGCACTGGGCCGAAATGCCGAGCCTTCCCGGCATGGACGTACAGCGCATCTACGGCAAGGACGTAAGCCGCGCGCTGCGCGCCCTGCCCGACCATCACTGACCATGAGTGCGTGACATCGTCATGGTGGTTTGCGTAGTCCGGTGGTGGTGAGGCAGCCGTCGAAGACGTCGTGTCGGTACTGGAGTCGGTGAAGGCCGCGCCGGATGGCGGTGATCAGGTCGTCGGGGTCGGCGAAGGCCCGGTTCGCCTGGCTGATGCGCCGCAGCACGGACCACAGGCTTTCCACCGGGTTGAGGTGGGGTGCGTAGGGCGGCAGTTGAGTGACGGTGAGCCACTCACGGTCGGCGGTGCAGCGGCGCATTCCGGCGGTGAGGTGGGTGTTCAAATTGTCCCAGACCAGTGCGATCGGGCCGCCGAGCTGATGATGAGCGGTCTGGATGAGGTCGCGATAGTCGGTCCAGGAGAAGCTCTTGCGCCCGTCCGGTCGGGCATCGGGACAGAGACGGTAGATCAGCCGGGAGGGCGGTCCGGCCTTGTAGCAGAGCAGGGCGGCCACCGAGAGACGGCGGCGGGAGCGCCCCCTGACCCGGACGACGGGAGTATGGCCGCGGCGCGACCAGGTGCGGGTAGTGGGCGGCGTCATCGAGAATCCGGCTTCGTCTTCGATGACGAGCCAGGCGTCGAGCGCCGCCATGGTCCTTCCACGTCAGGCCAGGTCTCCTTCACCCAGCCGGCCACCGCCGCCTCGTCCCGCTTGATGGCCCGGCGGGCGGGAACCTGGCAGCTCCAGCCGTGCCGCTTCAGCAAAGCCGCGACGCCCTGGACGGTGTAGCTCCTGTGGAATCGACGCCCGATCAACGTCTTGATCCGCGACAGGGTCCACGTCTGGTCCGGCCAGCCGTGCGCCACGGGGCCCTTGAGCAGCTCACGCTCAAGTACGGCGAAGAGATCGTCGCTCAGCACGGGCAAGGACGCCGGCCCTTTCGAAGCCAGAGCTCTCGGCCCGCCCTGGGACCAGGCGCTACGCCAGCGTTGCACCGACCGGACACTGACCCGCAGGTCATGGGCGATGACGACGTTCTCGTCCCCGCTTTGGAACCACTCGACCACCTCCAACCGCAACTTCTCCCGGAAGGCCCGCCGTTCGTCCGTGAGTCCACCACCCTGCGCGTACCTTTACAGGCGGCATACCGCAGGGATCACGAGCCGTCAGCCCCTACGACACCACGCTTTGAAGGTCGGCAAGAGCGGAAGGTATGGATCACTCCTCGAAGGAGGACGTCCACGACCTGTGCGCCTACCCAACCTCCCGGGATCTGGCAGTTCTCCTCGAAGAGCGGCCCTGGATACTGACGGCGGGCTTCGAGTGCCACAGGTTGCACGAGGTGACCTGGGAAACCGCCGGGCCTCGGCCTGTCTGTGAAGAGGAGTACCTCAGGCAGACCGCCGGCCGGGGTTCGGGGCGGCCTCTCAGGCCTCGCCGAGGAGTCATCTCCCGCACAAACGCTGCCTCTGCTGACCGAGTCCGGGAGGAGTGTCAGCGGTGACCCGACATGATCGGATCGGTGAGCTCGACGGCCATGTACGTCTCAGCCGTCCTTGCCTCCAGCACCCCGCCTCTGGCTTCGGGCCTTTCTACCACGAGGGGAACACCGCGCAGGAGTCCGGCCGGCACCTCCTGGGTCCTATACGCGTCGGCCATCTCCCGCCTGACCGTCACTAGTCGCTCGTCCTCGCGCTCGTAGAAGGTGCGCCGCGCTTCACGGCTCATCTCCTCACGCTCCTCGTCCGCCCCGCGCTGCACGAGCAACGGGGCCGCAGGGAACAGGGGATCCTCCGCTGGGATCTCCGTCTGCATCTGGTGCAGACGGGCGCAGGCCGCGTACAAGCCACGCGACAGGCCCATGTGAAGACCAATACCGGGGATACGTCCGACCACGAACTCCCGCACTGCCAAGTCCTGTTCCTGCCGAATCCGTTCGTAAGGCACCCCTTCGGCCAGCACACGCGCGCGTAGATCGCGGGTACCGGCATCTCGTTCAAGCGGCCTCACGGCGCTCTTCCGCCTGGATGGTCCGCCAGTTCCCGCCCCCATCCCCGCAAGCGGGACGACCCGCAGGTCCTGGACTGCCCCGAACGCCAAGGCTCGGAAGACGAGAAGTTGGTCCCGCGCGACGCTGAGCAGATCGTCCGGGGTCTCGTCCAGTGAGGGTTCACCCCCGTCACTCGGGGGGTCTGGTAGGGAGGGGACGCCGCCAACTGGGGACGGACCCACGAGAGCGGTGTGCACCATCATGACGAGGTGGTCGTCCTCCCAGCGGCCGGGCTCCGGCAGTACCGTTCCGCAGAGCACCTGCCGGTGTGGGACGGCGATCTCCGCCGTCGCCTGGTCCAGCTGCCACTGTCCGTCGCGCATGTCGCCGACTCCCAGTGACTTGCGCGCCTTGGCTTCGATCAGCCACGGCAACGCCTCGACCGCGTGATTGCCGTAGAGATCCGGGAGCTTCTTCGTCGGATCCACCAGCTCGGGTATGCCGCAAGCCTCCAGGTGCACGGTGGCCGGCAACCCCGCCATACCGACTGTCAGCCACTGGGCCATCGTCATGCCCAGGTGGTATCCGAAGGCGGCATGGGCGCTGCGTTCTGTGCCGTGGCGGTAGACGGCGTTTACGAACAGGCGCCGCCCGGCCGCTCCGGAGGGCGCTTTGAAGTCCTTGAGTGTCAGGTACGCCTGGAGTGGGGCAACGCGGGCGATGAGTTCGTTGACGGCGAATGCCGGCGTCTTCCGCAGCCAGGGTGCCAGGTCGCGGCCCGCGCTGGTTGCCGCCGTCACGAGCTGCCGCCAAGTAGTAGTGGCCAGGAATTCGCCGTCTGCCGGGAGCGCGTCGGTCGCCGGCCATGGCTGCGCGGCCTTCGGCGCCTGGCGGCGATCCCACTTCGCCAGGTCTCCGTCGGAGCGCACGCGGACAGGTATGTCGAGAGCATCGGCCAGCGTGAAGGTGAAGTCCGCAGCCTCAGGAGGAGGGGTGAGCGCCATGAGGGGAGCCTGCCAGAGTGCGCGACTCCACCTCCACCAGTGACCAGACTGGACGGTCCGCGCTCAGCGCCACATCGGCCAGTTCGAACAGCGCGTCCGCACGTCTGGTCAGGAGTAGAACTCGTACCGAAGGAGTGAAGTTCGGCGAACGGATCCTGCAGGTTGATCGTGATGCAGCAGACTCTTCCCACGGCCGTCGTTCTGAGCGAGGTGTTTCTTGGTCGGAACAAATGCTCAGCCGAAGGCCGCCCGCACGTGCGGCTGTTACCGGACCGAGTGATCAAGTAAGATAAGCCGGACGACGTCCGAAAATTAAGATCAAGTTAGATGCGGTGGGCAATCTTCTCGTCACGAAGGGCCCGAAGCATCGATCTCAATTCTTCCTTCCGCGCGAAAGTCGTCGTCGGATCGTCGATTTCCTCTTGTACCGTCGCCAGAGCCCTCTTGATACCCTGCGCTATCTCGCGCCGTTCGGCAGCGGCGCATCCCCAGTTGACCAATACACTCACCACAATTGCGAGCACCGGGGCCGCGTACAGAAAGGCGTCGCGCCAGAAGCCCTGCGGGTCCAAGTGGTTGCCAATCGCGGCCGTGCTGATGCCAGCTCCTGCGCCTCCAATGGCCGCACTGAGCTGATCGTAATTGAATACTCTTCGCGGCTGTACCTGCACAGCAGTTGTCACAAGATCACCGCACCTTACGGTCCGGATTGACAACCTTCTCCAAGAACCTCAGCGCTTCGCTCCTGTTTGAGAGATCGAGGCTCACCTCATCCTCTCCGTCTTGGACTACTACTCGTTTTGGGTGCCGCGATCTAGCCCAAAGCGCGATCGTGCGCGCCACGGCAGAGACGGCAGTCAGGCTGCCGAGCGCCGCGATCAGCGACTCAATCTCCACTTTCCCCCCTTTGCGACCACCTGCATCGCAGGTGCTCCGGACCGCGACACGGAGCGAGCCAGCTCGTGCCGAGGATCTGCTCAGTCATGCTCTCAACTCGGAGGCCACTCTGCCCATCACTCAGCACCAGGTAGGCGTCCACCGATCCGGCCCACGAGTCGGCCTGAAGCCGCTCGCGGCACTCGCCGGTCAGCCCAACAGGCTACCGCGAGAGGCACATCGTGTGCAGTTCGCCAGCCGCGGCGCGGAGGGAGCCCCGGCCCAACCCCGCCTCACCGCAGTCCGGGTGGGGATGGGCGGATCGCGGGACGCGCGGGCCCAAGGTGTGTCAGTGCGGCTCGGATCCGGTGGTCGACATCGACGTCGTCGGCGACGTGACTGAAGTGTTGTGCACAGGTGGGGTGTTGGCGGAGCATAGAGGCGACTGAACTGGCACTGTCACCCTGCAAGGTGCGTAGCCATGCCGCGATGTCCTTCTGAGGTCCCCACTGATCCCAGTGACCGTCCCATTCGAATGCCCCGTCACAGCACTCCTCGAGAAGGTCGAGTGCGCCGCTGTCTGCCACCCGCTGTGCAATGCGAATCAGCCACATGATCGTGGCATCGACTTCCCCTCGCTCCGGAGACCGGTGCGTACCCAGGAGTGCGGCCATCGCGCGGACGATGTCGATAGCACGCTGGGCATCGGCCAGCAGCGTCGGCAGGAGCGACGCCGCGACAGACTCCGTAGCTCCTCTCTGAGGGCCGGATCAGTGGTGACCAGAAGGGCCTTGATCTGGTTCACCGCCTGCCGTTTGGCTTTCACAGCGGAGTCTCTCGCCATCAGGTACATGCGCGCGATCTCGACCGGACCATCGCCTGCCTTCACCGGTGACTGCGCACGGCCGCTGAGGACGGACCGGGCTGCAGCTACCGCGTCCCCCTCGTCGGACTTGCTCCGCCGGCGCCGCGCTGCAGGCCCAGGGCCAGGAGCCTCAACCACGGTGATGCCTTCAGCCAGCAGATGGCGCGACAGCGCCGCACCGTAATTGCCAGAACACTCGACTCCGGCACGTCGAACTGCACCCCACCGACCGGCCCAGTCGGCAAGTCGGCCGTAGCCACTCGCTGTTGCTGGGAAGCGGTCAACACCTAAGACGTGGCCCGCCAACGAGACCACGGCCGCGACATGCACATCGCGATGCGTGTCGACCCCCAGCACCACCTCATCCGGCTCTGCAGCGCAGTCCACGGCTCGAAGCGGGTCTGACGACTCGATGGTTCATCCCCCGTCCCAAGTCAGCAGCCGCGCCGCCGACCCGGAGAGCGGTCACCAGTGACACGGTGCAGAGGACACCCCGCATTCCAGTGCTCCAGACACGCTCGCCCGGTCCAGCGTCCAAGCGCACTGCCTCGCCCCGCGTCGACACAGGATGGTCAGGACACGTCGGTCCGAGATGTCAGGAGCCAGTCCGCGGTACGGCAGCAGCGTTCGCTTCCATCCTCCCCAACCGCCGCCAACCCTCATGCAGATCACGCCGGCCGATCTACAGACCGCGGAAGCTCTCCCACCGCCGCGCGCCCTGTGTCTCCTTCAGCGCAGCCCGGTGCGCTCCGCGCGAAGGGCCACCACCGGCTCGTACGCGCCACACTCTGTACCTCGGGCGCCGGTCGGCGCACTCGACAAGCACGGGGCGAAACCGGCGCGACTGAGGATGTCATTGGCCAGTACGGCCAGCACCAAGCGCAACGGGGTGCCAGCCGCGGGGCTTCGATGAAGCGCTGTGTGACTCTCACGTGAGGCGTGTGACGATGGCGCGGCAGGTGGCCTGGAGTTCTTCGTCGTTGGCGGTACTGCGGAAGTGGCCGCTGCGGCGTGAAAGTGCCAGTTCTTCAATGACTCGGGAGAGGGCGGGGGCAGCGGCGAGGCCCATGCGGTTCAGGTATGCGGCTACGTAGTTGGAGGTTGCGTCGTTCTTCGCCCAGGCGCCCAGCAGCGTCTCGACGACAGTGGGTGCCTCGGCCGTGCCTCCGATGTCTCACAGCACGGCAGCCGCGTGGATGCGGGTCCATTCGTAGCCATCGGCCAGCATGGCCCTTAGGCGTGGCAGTGCCATCGCGGCGGGTTGGCCGATCCAGCCAAGGACGTCGGCCGCAGCACGGTGCACGTGCGTGTCGAGCAGGTCGTTTAGCTTCGGCACGGCACTCTCAAAGTTGCCTTCGAGCTCCCACAGCGCACCGGTGTCGGCCATCCGGAGGTCGATGTCCCGTGCGTCGGCAAGCGGGCGAACGACGTGAAGGGCGGTTGCGGCCCGAGGGCCGAAGCCCGACAAGGCGTGGAGGGCGGTGGCTGCGGTGCGCCAGTTCTCTTGCCGGATCGCGGCGGTGACGGCGTTCGTGAGCGCGGGTATGGCCGCCGGGTCACGCAGTGCGGCAAGAGCGGACAGCAGGGCGCCGGTACTCGAGCCGAAGCCGTCCTGGGAGAAGTCCGCGCCAACCAGGCGCCGGTTCAGCCGAGGCACAAGATCACCGGCGGCCGGACGCAGTTGCCCGACGACTTGCAGGGCTCGCCAGGCGTCGACGTCGTCATCCAGCGCGTTCAGCAGACAGGGCAGCGCTCGCAGATCTTCAAGGCGGGCCAGTGCCAGGACGGCTTCTTGGTGGGCCCGGCGCGGCAGCGGTTGCGGCGCCGCCCGCACGTCCCCACCGTGCATGGTGCGTTGTATGTCGACGTAGGAGGCCAGGGCTTCCCGGGCGGGTTCGGATACGGGGGCCAGGACTCTGAGGGCCTCGGCAGCCGAGCCAGCAGTGTAGGGATCGTCGGGCAGCAGGCAGTCGGCGAGGTGAAGTACCAGCTTGGTGTGGTCACCGCGCCACGCCGCCATCAGGTCCTGGGCCATACGGATCGCGTCGTAGGGAACGGCGGCATCGGGACTGCGAAGCTGGTCCGTGAGCAGAGACGTCCGCTCAGGGATGCGGGCGTCCAGCACCGCGTGTAAGGTGCGCAGCAACGACGTGGTCGGCGCGTGGACGCGGTTGTGCCGCTCCAGGTCCTCGAAGGCCGCAGCTATCTCCGGCGGAACGTTCTGCACCGTGGGCGGCGGGGAAGCCGAAGCGCCGGTGTCTCCCTCAGCGTTGGGCTCGTGCGCGTCGCCATCGGGCATATGTGACGGGGTAGTCGTGGACTGCCGGAGAAGTTCAATCGCCTGCAGCACGAGGTAGCGCCCGATCCGTTTCAGCGTGGACCTGATCGTGACGCCGGACGAGGTGATTCAGTGCCCCAACCGGCGCCGGCCGCGAGGGCTGGTCTGGAACGACCTGACGGCGGAAAAGATTGAGGCTATCCCGGTGCTGGCTGCGCAAGTGAAGATGCGGAGCGTTGAGCAGGCCACCAGTTGGTCGCGACTGTCAGGTCTCAGGCGTGAGCAGTTAGTCAGAGGGCCACTGCCGACTCATGTCGGCAGTGGCCCTCTGACACGTGTTTTGCGTCGATCTCGTTCAATCTCGCCTTGAAATTTTCGACTGATTTCTATACGCCACTTGCAGCATCCACCCCGTGGACATGGACCTCACCCTTCCAATGCATGTGGCAACAAAGCCATCACCGAGCGTGAACGGAGTTCGTCCGGGCCTGGAGTTTCCCATGTGTGACACGGCGTTCGCGTGACATCAGGGGTGCACAACTGGCGGTCACGAAAGATCGACAATGATCACTTTCGGTCAGTCAGGATGGTGGTCTACTCCTTTTGTGGGCTTGTAGTTTGACGGAGTGTAATTAGATCTTGAAGTAGACAGCTACTGTGTGTTGCCTGTTAGGCCAAGGCACGCAACGCCTTCCGTCCGACTCTTGTGCGATCCGCCCAGCGGGGCCATGACTGAAGGAAGATCATGGGCTACGAGATAGATTTCCTCCCCGTCGGGGAGGAGTCGAGCGGTGGCGATGCCATCGCTCTTCGTTACGGCAACCTCCACGGTCCGCGCGAAGAACAGACCGTGATCGTGATCGACGGCGGCTACCTCGACGACGGCGAAGCGCTCGTCGAGCACATCCGCAAGTACTACGGAACCGGGATCGTGGGTCTTGTGGTTTCAACCCACCCGGACAGGGACCACATCAACGGGCTGCGGGTCGTCCTGGAGCAGATGACCGTCAAGAAGCTCCTCATGCACCTGCCTTGGAGCCATTCCGCGGACATGGCGCGAGCAAAGATGATCCTCTCCCTCAACGCGCGGGCACTGCGAACGGAGTTGAGAGATTCACTTCAGGGCGCAACCGACCTTGAAGAAGTCGCCAAGGCGCAGGGTGTCCTCATCGAGGAACCGTTCCTTGACTGGACGAGTGACGACGGCATCCTGCGCATTCTCGGTCCCACCGAGGACTACTACCGGGAGTTGTTGGCTGAGATCGTCGAGCCCGACTCTGCACAGGAGGCCAAGAAGAGCTGGGAAGCGACCATCCGGCATCTGCTCGCCAGAATGGTGCCGGAGACGCTCTGGACCGAGACGCTAGGCGAAGATGGTGAGACATCCGCCAAGAACAACACCAGCGCCATCTGCCTCCTAGACGTGGACGGCCGGAAGCTGTTGTTCACCGGAGATGCTGGCATTCCCGCTCTCGGACAAGCCCTCGACGTTCTCGAAGATGAAAGCTTCCAGCCCGGGAGCCTTGACTTCGTGCAGGTTCCTCACCATGGCAGCCGCCGCAACGTCAGTCCATCACTACTCGATCGCCTGCTCGGTCCCAAGGGAGAGACGACCGTCCTAGGGGAGGCGTTCGTGTCCGCGCCGAAGAAGAACGAGAAGAACAAGCACCCAGCAAAGAAAACCACGAACGCCTTCCATCGGCGAGGTTACCCGGTCTACGCCACACAAGGTCGGACGATTCATCACTCCTATGACGCTCCCAGCCGAGCCGGATACGTCCCAATCATGGCGCTACCACTGCATTCGCAAGTAGAGGAAGGTGGCGACGCGTAGCCGTGCTGTGGCTCGACGACTACGAACGCCGGGCGCGGCTTGCGCCTGGCCTGCTCGCGCTGCTTCCAGTCAGCCTTGCGCTGGCAGTCCTTGGTCTCAGCAAGGCTCCGGTTGTTGTATCGGTTCTCACCGCGCTGTCACTGGCCGGCGGTCCGATCGTCCTGGCTGAACTGGTGCGTCACCAGGGGCGGAAGGTTCAAGAATCACTCTGGGCATCATGGGGCGGCTCCCCAACCGTCCAGAAGCTCCGTCTGCGGCAAGAGGGCCAGAACTCACTACAGCGGGAGACTTGGCGGAAGGCCGTGGCATCTGTAACGGGGATCGAGCTTTCCGCGGCCCGTAGCGAGCGGGCCAACCCCGGGAAAGCCGATGAGGCAATCGAGGTTGCCATAGGGCAGATCCGCAGCCTCACCCGAGATGAAGAAAAGTTCCCTCTCGTACGCGCCGAGAACCGAAGCTACGGCTTTCATCGAAATCTCTATGGCATCCGTTGGACCGGACGGAGCGCTGCACTCCTGGTGGTGCTCGGCGTCTTGGCGTACATGTTGTGGCTTGCGAACGTTGACCATCAGCCTGCGCTAACGCTCGCGAATTCTCTCGCCCTTCTTGCCACCGTCGCCTGTCTCGCCATCTGGTGGGTCCTTCCCTCGCCCGTGCGGATGAAGAATGCAGCGGAGAGGTATGCCTACGAGCTGCTACAAGCAGCGGTTGTCCTTGCTGCCGAGAAGGCCGATTCCAGATCAGGTTCGCAAGAGTAGTCTCGCGCAATTTCCGAAAGGCTGGTTTGACTTCCGATGATGAAAATCCATTTTCTCAATGTCGGGCACGGGGACTGCACGATCGTCGAGTTTCCGTCAGGCCGGTTGATGATGATTGATATCAACAACTCGAAGAGCCTTCCTGAGGCAGACGA
The DNA here is from genome assembly GCF_040643855.1 of Streptomyces sp. NPDC047072. Classification (NCBI taxonomy): domain Bacteria; kingdom Bacillati; phylum Actinomycetota; class Actinomycetes; order Kitasatosporales; family Streptomycetaceae; genus Streptomyces; species Streptomyces sp. NPDC047072. Next base: position 44,152 of record NZ_JBEYVC010000073.1, read on the forward strand.
AGAAGCGCTGGCGGAAAGCAAGGGGGTTTCGCTATACGACTTCCGTTACCGTCGCTCGCAGCTGGTTAAGGGCGAGTTTCGAACATGGGAGGACTACTACAAATCTCTCCTGGTCGATCCAGCGGACTATTTCGCGGAGAATTTTTCAGACAAGAGAGTCTTCCGCTACATTCAGACCCACCCTGACATGGACCACATGAGTGGCCTGCATCGATTCTTTTGGCAGGACAAGATTGACCTCGAAAACTTCTGGGACGTCGATCATGATAAGCATCTAGAGGAGTCGGATTTTGAACACAGCAAGTTTTCGTACCTTGATTGGTTGGTGTACAAATGCCTAGGCTCGGGCATGGGGCCTGACGACAGCAAGCACAAGGTGCTGAAGAATCTTAGAGGAGCTACGGCGCAATATTGGGCCGACGACGGAATTGAAGTTCTATCGCCGACCCAAGATCTTATCGATCTCTGCGCCGCGAGTGAGAGCTACAACAACTGCTCCTACGTTATCAAAATGACGTATGCAGGTCGTACGGTTATCCTGCCGGGTGATGCGGAGGCGGCAGCTTGGAAGTCGGTCCTCGACAAGCCTGGGGAGGATGCCATTTCATGCGACATCCTAAAAGCATCGCATCATGGGCGTGAGTCGGGTTATCACTTGGATGCAGTTGATGCTATGTCCCCAGAGGTAGTGATTTGTTCAGTCGGCAAGAAGCCGAGCACTGATGCCTCTGACGAATACAAGAGCCACGGTGCCGAGGTCCTCTCAACGCGATACCACGGAACTATCACAGTTACCATCTGGGGTGACGGCGATATATGGGTAAACAACCATAAGGGCGAACGTATCTATACGATCGATTGAGTTGTGGCACTGCGCCGCACGACTTAGTCCAGCAATCTCCTAGGTCTGCGTCGGCACTGCAGAGAGGTTGCCTCTACTGGAAACGACGCGCGGATGGCGCCCTATTTCTTCCCGTAAAGGAAGGGGCAGCGGCCGGATGCCACAGCAGGGAAGTTTTGCCCGATTTGCGAAAGAAGCAGCCATCAGGAAGGGGTTCGCGGTCGGCTCATCATCAGGGGATGGCAAAGCCAAGCTGGCCGCAGCCTCAGGTATGTCGGAAGCAGACATATCCAAGATCCTCGCGGGCGAGCACGAGGTTCCAACTGACTTGCTCAAGTCCCTGGCCACGGCCATAGGCGAGAAGCAGAAAGATCTACCCCGAGCGGCTGGAACATTGGAGGACAAACCTGCCCAGCAGAGTCCTTCCGCTGACCGCACGGCTGGCCGCTCAGCACTTGGGTATCAAGTCGCCCAATGAACGATCAGCTGGGCAGCATCCACCGTCGAGCGCCTCGACCCGTTGCACACACCACCCCGACTGCCCGACATCCCCGAACCACGAGCCGACGGCCTCAGGCCCTTCCTCGGGCACTGGAGCCCCTACGGCCCCTGACACGACACCACCTGGCACCCACCCCGCGTCACGAAACGTGACTACCAAGAAGCGAATGGGCAGGGGCAGCCAACAACTCGGCGACCGGCTCCCGTCATGACCAAGTGCACGATGACGCCCCGCCGCAGCAGGCCGGCAGGGCATCGTCGTATCAGGTCCCGTCTACGCAGGACTCCCGCCGGAAACAGCCGACAAGCGTCCTCACCTGTCACGAGTCACCAACCCTGCGGACGCGCTCACGCCACAAGGCTCTGACCTGGACTTACTCGCTTATCCTGGACCGACTGGACGCCCATGGACGGTTTCTACGACATGTGCCATGTCGTACCGCAGGACTCGCACGCCAACACCACAGATCACGGATCAGGATCGGGACCAGGCGCGGACCAACTCGGCTCAGCAGCAGACGATTCCACGCTTTGCCGCAGGTCAGAGGCGACGGTGAGCTTCTACCACCCGCGGACGAAGAACCTGCTGGCGAGCTCCAGTCAACCTTTCGGCCAGAATGCCAGATCATGACTGCCGCCCCCACACGCGCGGACGCCCAGGCAGTCGCAGCTTGGGCCTTCTTCTTGGCTAAAGGTTGTCCCGTAAGCGATCTTGGAATTGGTGATGGGGTGGTGGCGGCCCCGGCTGCTGGTCTATCCGGCGAGGGCGAGGTTGTGGAGGCG
>NZ_JBEYVC010000074.1:0-45912 GCF_040643855.1 Streptomyces sp. NPDC047072
AGGAGTCCGTACGTGCGGCTGCCGGTGGAGATGTCGGGGACCACCGTCAGCGCCGCGCGATCTCGATCGCCGCGGCCTCGACCCGGTCAGCCACCCGCAGGACACGGGCGACCGCGGCGTCCACGTACTCCACCTGACCGCCGGAGTTGAGGATGCGGGCCACCTGGTTGAGGTTGCCGCCGACGCGGGCGAGTTGTGCGCTGGCGGCCATCAGTTCTTCGACCCGGCCACGTTGGTCCAACAGCCAGGGCTGGGGGCCTCCTTGGGCCTGGGCGACCGCTACCGCCGCGTCGGCGAGGAAGCCGGCGGTCTTCAGACCGACGGCTTCCGCCGCACGCTTCACCAGCGCGAGTTCGTCGGAGGTCAGGCGGACGCTGCGGACTTGGTCACGGTGGACACGCTGGCGCAGGCGAGGTCGCGTACGCGGTGCGGCGTGCGGGGTCGGTTCCCCTCCTGGCTGCGATCCGCCCTCGGTCGCAGCCTCCGGACCCGGCACCCCCTGGTGCCGGGCCTCCCTCGCCGCTCCCGGGGCGGGGGTAAGCCCTTCCGAAACTCCTCCGCAGCCCGTGGCGGCGGAGGAGTTTCGGAAGGTACAGCTTGCTCGGCTTCGTGCCGGGCAGTCACCTAGCCGCAGGTCAGAGGATGTTTCGGGCGACTCGGAGGGCGTCATCGGGGCGTCTGGGCCTTCGTACGGCGCATGTCGCGGAGGACCTCGGTGACGAAGTCGAGCGCGAGGACCGGGTGGTGCAGGGTGCGCGGCGTGCTGGCGGGGGTTCGCTGGACGGTCCAGGTGCCGTCCGGGCCGGGGTCGGCGCGGTGCAGGTGGCCGTATCGCAGGAGCACGGTGATCCAGGCGTCGGCTTCGGCGGGGGTGGCCGGGGTGGTGCGCATCGTGGTGTCTCCGGTGCGTGGAGGGAGTTGGTGGGGTGCGGGCGGGTGGCCCGGCCGTGGCCGTTGGCCGCCCGCCTGTCCGGGCCGGTCGGTCAGCCGGTCCTAGTGGCCGACTCTTGGCCGGTCTCGGCGCGGAGTTGTTGCATCAGGGCGGTCAGTCGGTCATTGGCCAGCGTTTTCCCCTGTCCGCGGATGGCGTCGGCGACGACCTCGCGGGTGACCTTGCCCGCGTCGGTGACCGCCTGGCGGGCGATCGGCAGGAGGGTGTCCGCCGAAGCGGCGGTGTCCGGGCCGCCGATGTCCGAGGTCTCCGTGGCGGTGTCCGAACCGGTCGCCGGCTCGGTGACCGAGGGGGTGGCGAGCCGCAGGCGGGTGACCGGGGCAGGTCTACTGACCGGCTGTCCGACCAGGTCAGCGGCCTCTCCGCCGTTCGCCGACTCCGTCTCCGAAGCGCTCGCCGGGTGTCCCGACGGCTCCTCCCGGTCAGCCGTTCGCGGCACGTCCGGGCCGGAGGTGACCGCCGGACGGCCACTCTCCGGCCGGGTGAGCGCGGCCGAGTGTCCGGAGGCGGCCGGGACCGGCCGGTGTCCGTCCGCCGCGAGCGGGGGCTCCGGCCGATCGGCGGTGATCCGGTCAGGGCGGACGGTAAAGGTGTCCGACTGTCCGTGGTGACCGGCTTCGGTGACCCGGCGGGCGATGAGGATGTACAGGTGGACGGCTCCGGCCAGAGCCAGCGGTGCGAGGGTGGACAGGATTCCGACGGTCAGGTCACCGAGTCGGAGGCCTCCGTCGGTCGACGGCTGCTGCTCGTTGAGGCGTACGGCGTGCAGGGCGTTGGCCCAGATGCTGGCGGCCGTCGCGGTGCCGAAGAGCATCCAGACGTAGCAGCGGGCGGCCAGCGGTGCGGTGCGCAGGACCAAGAGGGCGCGTACGCCGTAGGCGATGAAGCCGTCGATCACCAAGGGAAAGAGGAAGGTCAGGAATCCCCGGACGTGGATGGCGATGGCCATCTGCTGCAGGGCGTCGTACGACAGGGCGCATCCGGCACCGCCGAGGGCGACGATGGCCGCCCGGTCCCAGCCGGTGATCCGCGCCGGCTCCGGCGCATCGTGGTTCACGCGGCCGTCCCGAGGTCGTGGCGGTTGGGAGCACTCGCCGTGGGTTCCTTGAGCGGCTGGGTACCGCTCCCGGGTTCGGCCTCCTTCTTCGCGGTCTTCTTCTCCGCCCGCTTCTCCTGGTCGACCGCACGGTTGCGGATCTCCCGGCGGGTACGGCGGTAGAGCTTCTCGGCGTGCTCCTCGGTGACCTTGAGGAGCCAGGCGAGGCGTTCGGCGGGCACATCGGCCTGGTAGGCGGCTATGACGACGGCGTCGCGCTCGGCCTGGGTGAGGTGGATGTCGCGGCCGGCCAGCGCGGCGTTCACCCGGGCGTAGTCGAAGCGGCGGTGGAGGTCGCGGTGCAGGGGGTCGCGTTCCTCTTCGGTCATACCGCCCCGGATGCCGTCGCGGTCCCCGTTCTCCAGGGCGGCGTCGAGGCAGGTGGCTCGGACGGGGCACTGCGCGCACAGGGCCTTTGCCTCGCGGATGCGGTCCATCTCGTCCGGCTCGGGGAAGAAGATGTCCGGATCGACCTCGTGGTGGGTCGTCGATCGGCAGGCGGCGCTCTCGTGCCAGGTGAGGTCGCCGAGCGTGCGTGGCTGCTGGTTCTCGATGCGGTGCATAAGGGGGTCTCCGGTCACCCGGGGCGCGTTTTGGGCATACGCCGCCCAGGGGTTGGTGCGTGGTGGAGGCGGAAGCGGCGGGGAATCAGGCGGTTGCAGCGGCGCGTCGGCGCTCGGCTGCGAGGGCCCGTCTGCGGTCGGGGCCGTCGAGGATGACCTTGTCGCTCATCTCGGTCAGGCGGGAGGCGACGCGGTCGCCGATGTGGGCGCGCAGGTCGGCCATGCCGAGGTTGGTGGTGATCAGCGTCGGGAGCATCTCGTTGTAACGGCGGTTGATCAGCCGCATCGTGATCTCCTCGGTCCACTCGCTGTTCTTGGCGGCGCCGAGGTCGTCGATGATCAGCAGCGGGCAGCGGGCGAGGTCCATCAGTTCCCGCTCGCCGTCGTGTCCGGGGCGGGGTCGCAGCTCGGCGTACAGGTCGGCGGCCGTGGTCGCCTTCCAGCGCAGCCGGACTCCGGCGAGGAGCAGCGAGCGGATCGCGCCGTACGCCTGGTGTGTCTTGCCGGTGCCGGTGGTACCGACGATCAGCAGCGAGCGGCCCTGCGCGATGCCCGGCGCCCCCTCGGGTCCGGGGCGGCCGGCCTCGGCGATCGCGCGGACCCAGGCGGCGACCGCCGGGTGGTCGGCGACGGCGGCCTGGTAGCGGGCCGGGATGCGGGCCTGTGCCGCCTGGAGGGCGGGAATCGGCTCGACGGGGTCGGTGAGTTGGACGGCTGGGTCGATGCCCCGGGCGGTGAGGATGCCCGCCAGGCGGCGGGCGATGCCGCCGATGGGCTGGGCGTCACGGTCGCGCATCACAGCTCCTCGGCGTAGGCGGCGGCAGGGTCGGCGGGGTTGGCCCAGGCCCGGTGACCGGGCACGTTAGGCCGCGATTCCGTCCGCACCAAACCGGCGGGGGTGGCGTTCATGGCCTCGTGGACCAGGCTCGGCAGGGTGCTCGGGTGCAGCCCCTTCGCCCGGTGACGGGCCAGTCCGGCCCGGATGTGGTCCGGGTCGATGCCCTCCGCGAGGAGTTTGGCGGTCTCCCGTCCGAGGTGGCCGAGCACGCCGCTGGGCGGACGGTGAGCGCAGGCAGCCGCGTACTCGGCCATGAGCTGCTGGGTCGAGACGGTCTCCGGTGCGGGGGCGCCTGCGCTCCCCGAAGGAGAAGTAGTTCCTAGATCCAAGTTCCTAGGTCCTAGATCCGGACCGTGAGGGCTCGTCGAGGGCTCACTGAGTCCTCCTTGAGTGTTCCGTGAGGGCTCATGGGATGTGCTCTGAGCTGCGATTTTGCGAGGGTCGGGGACCTCGTGCGGGGTGCGTGAGCCCTCACTGAGTCCTCCGTGAGGGCTCACGGAGGACTCAGTGCCGTCTCCGTGAGTTCGTGGTGCGTCCGGCGCGGGCTGCTCGACGTCGTGGTGCGGGCAGGCGGGGAAGCGGACGCCGCTGGGCCGGTTGACCTTCTGATGCTGGCGCCAGGTGACGATGTGCAGGTACCGCTTGCCGTCATCGCCCGCGTAGCGGCAGATCAGGTGGGCGGCAGCGAGCTGGGTCAGGTCGTCCTCGACGTCCACGGGGCCGTGCTCCGGGCGCAGCGACCACAGCAGCCCGGTGATCACGGCGGGCTGGTCACGGAAGCGACCATGGTCGTCGGCCTGCGTGAGGAGGCCGAAGAAGGTCCGCTCCGCTGCGAGGGAGACCGCGGCGAGCGACTCGGACGCGAAGGCCTCGGGCTTGATCGTTCGGATCCGGGCCACGTCAGCGGCCCCCGTCCGAATGGGCACGGGCCCCGGCCGTGGGACGCAGGGTCCCAGTGGCGAGATCGAGGTCGTGCGCCTCGTCCCAGTTCGCCTCGGGGAAGGCTCGGATCACCCAGCGGGCGGCGGCCACGCGCTGGGTCCGGTTGAGAGGTACGGGCTGCCCCCGCTCGTCGTACGCGCGGGTGTAGGGGCTCGGCCAGGTCTGGCTGGGCTGATGCCGCGAGACGCGGACGATACGGGCATCGGGCACCATGTCCGCGAGGAGAACGGCAAGGCGGTGCTGGCGGGTGCCGGCGGTGGGGTCGTCGGTCTTGGCGGGCTGGGCGGCGAGCGCCCTTCCGGCCCAGGACTCGGTCATGCGACAATTCCTTACTCGTAGGTGGGGTGGGACGGCCGTTCTCGTCGAAAAGGTCAGCCGACTCGCCCCGGTTATGAATTCGCGCCCTCAGGGGTGGCGGGCCTGGCGCCCGGAAGCTGCTAACTTCTGGGCGCCGGTCTCATCTCCCGCTGAAGACCGCTTACTTGGCGTCTGATGTGGCTCTCTTTCCCCCTTGAGGAGATCCTGGTTCGGCGGTTTCGCCGAGGGACCAGCAACATATGCACACCGCTTCCAACACTCCAGTGGATTGCGGCCCGTGGTCTGATCCGACGCCAACTCGACATATATTGCTGAGGTGATGCGCCCCCGCCACTCCGGCAGGGAGCGTTCTACTTGGTGGCCGCGAAGCCGCTGCGAGGCCTTGAGGTGGAGACTCCTGGCGGCTTCCTCGCCGGCCGCCCTACCGAACTACGCTTCCGACTCCATGGCTCATCAGCTCCCGAGCATGGATGGGTTAGTTCGCGGCAGCCGCGTGAATCATGAACGCGCGATTCGATGCGCCTAACAGCACGGCGATACGGATTGAAGCTTCTCCATTGCCCACAAGCCCTGCCCGAACAGCCATACAGCCAGCCGCTGTTTGAAGCAGAGACATGCGAAACTCCTTGCCTATCAGCCACCTTGTAAGTACCGCGCGTGAACGCGAAGGAGCCGTGATGTGATCTCGGCGCCCTACCGAAAGGCAGGACCACGCCCGGCGATCGAGGTATAAGCCCCCTTCGCCGATTACACCTTGAGAGCGCTCCACACGCGGGACCGCACAGAGCCCTCCCGGGATCGATCCCCTCGGCTGCTGCACCGCTGGAGATCGACAGCGAAGACGGGCGGGCGTGCAGCGCCACCCGTTTTTCGCTAAGCTGAAGCTACATCCACTCGCACAAAAAATCAACGCACCGAAGTTACTTCGGATTGCAGAAAAAAGAGGTTCGATGCCCGCCCGCCACTTCGACAGAGGTCGAGTACGCGCCGTGCGACGCGCCGCCGAGGTCGCGCAGACCGACGTGGCGACGGCCGTCGGCGTAGCGGACTCGACGGTCGCCGGCTGGGAGACAGGGTTGGCAACGCCCGATCCGGAGAAGCTGCCCGCCCTGGCGAAGGCACTCCGGCGGGAACTGGACGATCTCTTCCCCCGCACGGGTCTCCCCGACCTGACCGATCTGCGTTGCGACGCCGGCTACTACCAGTACGAGACGGCGAAGCTGATCGGGACGAAGAGCGCGGGTCCCGTGGCAGGAGCCGAACGTGGCGAGCGGCGACTCAAGGACAAGTACGTCCCCGCCTTGGCAGCGGCCTACGGGGTGAGCGAGGAGGAGTTGCGGCGCGCGGAGGACCGCTCCATCGCCAAGGCGCAGGGTGGTAAAGCCGAATCGGAGGCCACCGGGACCGCACCCGTGACCGGGGGGCCGCCCGGCACGCTGGCGGAGAGAATCACCCTGATCCTGGAGCGCTCGTATCCGGGCGGGCAGGGTCCGCCGACGGACGAGGAGATCGCCGACGCGATCAACTCGCATGCCGGGGCGCGGGTCGTCTCCGCAGCGGGCGTTCTGGATCTGCGTACCGGCGCCGTGGAGACGGCAGCGCCTGTCGTCCTTGAGGGCCTGGCGGCGTTCCTCGGCGTCTCGCCGATGTACTTCCAGCCGGACGACGCCGTGGCCCGCCAGGTCTACGAGGGTCTCCAGCTCCTGTCGGCCTCACGGAAGGGGGCCGTGGGCCGGGTCAAGGGGCGCGGGATGGGCCCGCAGGGCCTGCCGACGAACGTCATGGAGTTCGTCAACGACCTGGTCACGGAGCTGGAAGAGAGAGAGCCGAACGACAGCGAGTAGCGCCTGCCCGAAGCCCGACCGGAGGCTTCGGACAGCGTGCGGGGCCGCTCCTGTTCTCGGGCCGCTCTCTACTGCTCGCGGTGTCGGCCGGCGGCGATCACGGCGCGGATCGTGCGCAGGGCGTCGAGGTCTTCGAGGGGGTCCCCCTCGATCACCAGCAGGTCGGCACGGAATCCCGGAGCGATCCGGCCCGTCGTCTCGCCCAGTCCCAGCGCGTCAGCCGCGTCCGCCGTGGCCATGTTGAGGATCTTGCTGTTCGGCAGGCCCAAGTGCGCGTAGAACGACAGAGCAGGCACCAGCCCGTCGAACCCGGCACGCTGGACTCCCGCGTCGGTTCCGGCGACGAGCTTGGCGCCTGCCTCCGCCATCTGACGGACCAGGTCGAACATGGCCGCCGCCCGTTCCTCGCCGAAGAAGCGCGGGAGCATCTGCCAGTGGGGGCTCACGGCCGGGCAGACGGCGATGCCTTCTTCGACGATCCGCTTCAGGACGTCCTGTCGGAGGTCGAAGCCGTCGGCTGTCATCCAGGTGCAGTGCTCGACCGTGTCCACGCCCGCTTCCACGGCGGCGGCGATGCCGTCCGCGCCGTGTGCGTGGGCGGCCACCGGGACGCCGGCCTTGTGCGCCTCGTCCACCAGGGCCCGCAACTCCTCCGGGGTGAACTGGCTCTGCCAGCTCTTCGGCCCGTCCTTGGTGAGGCCGCCGCCGGTCACCATGGCCTTGATCACGCCCGCTCCCGCGGCGAGGTTGCGCCGTACGAGATCGCGGACCTGGTCCACGCCGGAGACCTCGCCGCCCAGGAAGTGGCAGTGCCCGCCAGGAGGAGTGGCCGGTGTGCCCGAGGAGACGATGCGCGGGCCAGAGGTGCCGCCCCGGCTGATCTCCCCGTCCAAGCGGAGTGCCAGGCCGTTGCGGTCTCCCAGGTCCCGGACCGTCGTGACCCCGCTGGACAGGAGCTGCTCCGCACGTCGACGCATGTCCTCCAGCAGCTTCTCGTCGCTCGACTCGGCGAGGGTGGCCACCGGGTCGCCGCCGCCGTCGAACGCGAGATGCACGTGGGCGTCGATCAGTCCGGGCAGCACCGTCGCGTCGGGGAACGCCAGGTGCCTCTCGTCCGCACCGATGCGGTCGGCGAGCTGGGCGCGCGGCCCGACCGCGGCGATCGAGTCACCCTCGACGAGGACGGCACCGTCCTCCAGGTACGTCCCGGAGCCGGTCAGGACCCGGCTGGCGGTGATCAGCATCTCGTTAGGTCTCCCTCGTTCTTCCACGGTCACGCGGTCAGCCGGAGTGCTTCCGACACCGCGATCAACTGCCGGACGTCCGCCTCCCGGTCGTCCTCCTTCGGCACCGCGAGCGGCACTGCCTGTCCCGGCGCCGGCGAGCCCTGTCGGATCGTGTCGGCGGCACGCCGTAGTCGGCTCGCGAGTTCCGCCGGCTCCAGGCTGAGCAGGTCGGCGTCACCGTCCTCGTCGACCAGGTAGGGACTGATGTCGACCAGCCCGTCCCGGCATTCCACTATCCGCCGGTGGTAGCGACGGTGCACGCCACGCGCCCGCCACCGATCCCACAGGCGGCGGGAGGCAGGGCGAAGTTCGTTCTCCGGGTAGACGTCGGTCAGCAGCTGCCACAAGGGGCTCAGCCGACGGTGGTCGCGGCGCCGCCGCAGCCACAGCCGGATGGCGGTGATCCTGGAGCGACTCGCCGAATAGGTGATGCCCGCGACGAAGAGCAGGATCGACGCTACGAGCCAGAACGCCACGCCGGCCGTGAGCCGGTCCGGAACCGTTCCGCCGCTCCAGCGGACGGCGACGAAGACCGCGCGGACAGCGCAGGCCACCGCCATGGCGCCGAGGCCGATCGCCGTCATCCACAGCCCTGTGGCGTGCGGTCGGCTCGACATGCGGGCATAGCGTGCGGTCCACCGTCCGGCGGCGCCGAGCGCGTACATCAGGTACAGGCCCGCGCCGGCGTAGAAGAAGGCGATCTGCGGGATCGTCATGTCCGCCGTGCTGAACGAGCCGGCGAAGTCCTCGTGCGGCACGGTCACTGCCGCCAGGATGATCGCCACAGTGACCGCGGACACGACGGCGGCTTCCCACCGCGCGCGACGTCGCGCCGCCGGCGCGTCGGCCGAGTACAGGTAGAAGCACATCAGGAAGTAGACCGTCAGCAGCAACAGGACGTTCTGGATCAGCTTCGCCGTGCCGTGCCCGGCCACGGTGTCGATACCCGTGGTGCCGCCCGGCATGGCCACGGGGTACGAGAGGCCCGCGCTCAGCAGGCAGAGGGCGACCGACCTCGTGGGAGCGTCACGCGAGGCCCGGGACCAGAGGTAAAGCCTCCACACGACGGCAGCCGCGATGATCAGAAGGAGTATCCCGCTCACTGGTTACAGCCACCCTCGCCGGTCGCCCAGGGCCGACTGGACCCGACGTACCTCCGGGTCCTCCGACAGAGGGGGGAGCTCGTCGAGCACCGAGGACCACTCCAGGATGATCGTGGCCGCGAGCTCGACCGAGCACTCCTCCTTGTCCTCGTACGAACAGCGGCGGGCGACCCGCCGGATCAGCCTGGGATCGAGTACGGGAATGAGGGTCGCCCAACCCTCGACGAAGTCGTCCGGGGATTCCTCCGGCGCCCCCTCGGCCTGGTCCTCTTCCCACTCGGCGACGAGGATGTGGAGGATCTCGTGGAGGATGATCTGCCGCTGGTGCAGCCGGGTCGTCTCCTGCTGGTAGAGGATCACGTCCATCTGCGGCGTATCGACCCACAGCCCCGAGGGCCCCGGCTTCTCCAACGGGAAGGGCCGCAGGACGATCGGACGTCGGCGCCTCTCGCTGAGCGCCTTGACCAGCTCCTCCACGTCCAGAGGCGGGTGGATGCCGAGCTCGCGCAGCTCCTGCCGCAGTCGGCGGTGGAGGTCGCGCTCCACGGTCCGCCGCTCAGCCGTCCGCCAGCGCCCCAGCCTCCGGCGCCTCCCCCTCTCCTGCGCAGGCATCGGAGGTTGCGAAGCGTCGCGACGACTCTCTCCCAGAGACATTCGAGCTATCCCTTCGTACCGGCCGATCGGGCTCTTGCTCGGAGCCGGGCACCAGCCACCGCGGGTCAACGATGTTCGGGTCCCCGGACGGCGCACGGAGGCGATCACGAGCGCCGAGACCTGTGCCGACCAAAGGGCACATACGTATCTCAGCGATCGAGCCACGAGGACGCGCGAGAGTCTCTCCGAGCCCGCCAAGTCGCTAACGCGAATAGCCAAGCGATCCAGTGAAGCCTCTACGGGAACAGCTTCGGACCCTACGCGAGGTTCACGTGAGATCAAGGCCGGAAAGTGCCCCCCGAAGAGCTGTCGACCAGAGATCACCCGCCACAACAAAAGCCGACAAAACAGTCAATCCTTATTTCGATCATGGCCCTGAACTGCTGATTCATTTGTGTTCATATTGACCACTGGCGCGTCGCCGACGGGTGCATCCGTTACCCCTTTGAGATATTTAACGAGAGCACAAGCCGTATATTTAGTCGCAAAAGTATCGAATCGGCAGCAGTCAGGAGCGCAGAAAATTGTGTGCAAGGGGTCACTTCTGCGCCAATCTGTGCAGTCATCCGCGTTACGCTCCCGAGCATGCCTAGCGACATATTCAGCCAGACACCTGAGCACTCAGCGTTCTGGGGCGAATACCACCTGTGCACACTGACCACGCTTCGCGCGGACGGCACTCCCCACGTAGTGCCTGTAGGCGTGACGCTGGATGTCGAAACAGGAGTCGCCCGAGTTATCACACGCAAATCAAGCAGGAAGGTTGCCAATATTCAGGCATCCCGCCCCGGCGAAGCTCGCGCGGTTGTCTGCCAGGTCGACGGAGGCCGCTGGGCCACCCTGGAGGGCACGGCCGAAGTGCTGACCGACGTGGCGGCGGTCGACGACGCCGTGACCCGCTACGCCGACCGGTACGGCCGGACTCCGGCTCCGGACCCGGAGCGCGTGGTTATCGAGATCACGATCGACCGGGTCATGAGCCAGTTGAACGCCGCTCGGCCGAAGGCGGCGAGCACTGCGGCCTGACCGCGCGGGAGCCCCGGGAAGGGCAGAACCTGACATCTACGCCTATGCGCGGAGGCGTCGACATGACACCGCCCGCCTGTGGAACCCGTTCCCGGGACTGCCACCCGCGCAGCACTCGGCCTGCACGCACGGCCCTGGTACCGGTCGCGTGCAGCGACGCTGGCGTTGTCCGTACTCGCCGTTGTGTGCGCGATGGGTCTCGTCGTCGTTTCTCCCCTGGCGCTTCCCGCGCTGGACGGCAGCGGAGAGGACTGGGAGCGGATCGGCGACATCGCCCAGGCGTACGGCGCGGTGTCCGCGCTCCTGTCCGGTCTGGCCGTCGTCGGCGTGGCAGCCTCGCTGGTGCTCCAGGCACGGGAAGCGAAGGCTGCCCGGGTGCAGAACACCCGCTTGATGCACATGGAGTTCACCAGGCAGGCCATCGAGAACCCCGAGTACCTCGACTGCTGGGGTGGCCCCGACGCGTCCCGGACGGTTCTGCTCCGGCGACAGCACATGTACGTCAACCTGGTGGTTTCACACTGGGAGATGTGGTTCGAGCTCGGGGACCTCACGGAGCAGTGGCTGGCGTCCATGTGCGACGAGATCTTCGCCAGCGGGATCGGCCGCTCGTTCTGGGCACGGACCCGTGAAGCGCGTATCTCGACAGCGTCCACACGGCGGATGAAGCTCTTCAACCAGATCATCGACGCCCGGTACAAAGCGGCGCTCGGCACCCCACCGCGTACCGAGCCTGCGCTACCGGATCTCGGTGTGCCCGGAGTTGTGCCTCCGCGCGCGGCTGATCAAGACCGTCCCTGAACTCGCCGCGTGCACTTCGCTCTCCCGCTCAAGCAAGTGGTTGGGCAAGTGCGGAACACCGGTCTGCTGCCCGCGTCCACGCTGCCTCACCGTTCACGCCGTCGTACGACGCCTCCAACTCGGAGAGGATCGCCGCGCCTTCCGCATAGCGGCCGATCGCGAGGTCCAGCCACATCAGGCTCAGCCGCTCATCAGCGAGCGGGTCGCGCGCACCGGCCACGGTGTACGCCGCCCATGCGGCCCTCGGCAGATCGACGTCGACGGCCGGCACCTCTCCGCCGATCGCGCGCAAGAGGGCACCGGCACGATGTACTGCCGCGAGGGAGGCGGCGTCTCCGAGGGCGGTCGACATCGCGGCCTGTAGAGCCCCGATACTGGCTTCATCAACTTCCTGCCACAGTCGCCACTTCGTACGCACCGCCTCGCCGGCGTCCAGGGACGCAGCACCTGGAACGCAGCCGTGGGCGAGGAAGAGATGAACTCTTTCAGTGCTCACCGCACGGGCGGTGACGACCGTGCCCAATGAGTACAACCACGCCGCCTGCAGTCCGGTCTCTTCGGCGAGTTCGCGCCGGGCGGCGTCCGCCGGCTCCTCGTCCTCGTCAACCAGTCCTCCGGGCAGATCCGTGATCTCGACGTCATGGAGATAGTGGTGCTGCGTGACCATGGCCACCCGTCCGCGGTAGACGGCGAGAACGCGTACCGAATCCGGCGCGGCCACGTGGGGATAGGCGACGGCGGCGCCGTCGGGCCGTACAGCTTGGTCCACCATGAGGCGGATACGGTTGTGCGGTCCGCCGGTAAAGAGGATCTGGCTGTCCTGCTTGCGCCATCGGCCGTCGGTGTTCATGCACAGGAACCCTACTGTTCCTGATACACGTGCTGACGGGGCGGTGTGAGACTGCGGCAGGTTCGGCGAGGTCGCGCTGTGCTCGTCGGCGAAGGGACCGGATCTCCTCGTGCCGGTCGCCGGCTACGCCGCGTGGAGCGCGGCCGTGCTGGGCAGGCTCGAAGACGTCGGCCCGGACGTCGACGCGATTGGTTGGATGGAGTGCTTCGGATGCAGCAGTCAACATCACTGGCGGCCGACCGGGCGGGCCAGGTACTGGCACGGGTCGAGGCACGCCTCGTCGGCGGCGAGGACGGCGACGACGTGCTGGCGGTCGACCTGAGTCGCCATGACCCCGAGTCTCTGGCCGCGCCGGGCGCGCTGATGTTCAACAACTTCCAGGTCGCCTTCGAACCGGATCAGCACACGGATCAGCCGGGACTCCAGAAGACGTTCGTCCGCGGAGTGCAGACGTCAGTCGCGGTGGTGTCACGGGGGTGGACGGACGAGGCGCCCGACGCGGTCGTGGATCGCGTTTTCCGTACGCTGCCTGGGCTGAGCACGAATGTGGCGGCAGCGCTGGTGGATGATCACACATGCCGGGTGGGGTTGCGGCCCAGGAAGCAGCCGTTCGACCTGAACAACGAGGGGGTGCTGCTGACGATGACGTGCCAGGACCCCGACGCACCGGTGGAGCTCTTTCCTGCCCTGCTCTACAGCTGGGTCTCCTGGTGGTACCGCCGTGCCACTCGGTTGCACGGGCGGGAGATCGAAAACCGGGAGATCCCGTCGCCCCCCGAGCGTCTTGACCTGGTCGTACGCGGACGGCGCTTCCCCGTCCACCTACGGGACTTCACCCCCGCCTCGTGGTCGACATCGTCTTTCTGACCCGCTCAGCGGCAGGGGCTGATCGACCTCCCGCTGCTCCCTGCCGAAGCCGAGAGCTGCTGAGGCTGTCCGGCCGACGGGTACCCGTTGCCCTCGGGGTGCGCTCGCGGAAGGCTTCGGTGGCAGGATGCGGGGAGCGCCAAGCAGGCGTGTGACGGAGATCGAGGAGGAAGCGTGCCGAACCCCGGCCCGGCGGGGAGTACCGACGCGCGTACGCGGCTGGCGGCGATCACGCTGTCTCCGCCTGCTGTTCCGGTTCCCCGGCAGATCGGGCAGGACGGGGCGGCTCTCCCACCGGCTGAGGATCTGGCCCGGCTGGAGAAGGCTGCCGCAGGAGCCTCGGTCGTGGCGCTGGAGATGGCGGACCGGGAAGCTCGGCGCGCTCTGCTGGCCGACTGGGTGTCCCGCCACGCCCCTGAGTTCCCCGGCGGACAGCTGTACTTCGACATGGACGAGGTGCGCCGGGACTGGGCCGGGGACCCTTCCGTGATGCTGGCCCATTTCCTGCGCGCCCTGGGTGTGGTGGAGGAATTCATCCCGCCCCAGTTCGGCGACCGTTTCCGGGCATTGCAGCAGATCACCCAGGAACGCCGCGTCCTTATCGTTGTCGACGGTGCGGGCAGTGCGGCCGAAGCCATCGTTGCAAGATGCCCGCCGGGCTTGCTGCTCGTGTCCAGCCGCCGTCGGCTGGACACGCTGAACGCGCACGGTGAAACCGTCCATCTCAAGGTAGACAGCCCGCCGAGCACGGCTGACGACCCGGGCGCCCTCGTGGCGTCACTCCCTCGTCAGGCCCGCGCCGTGTATCGGCTACTGGGACACCTGCCCGCGCCGACCGTCAGCCCCGCCCTGCTCCACCACCTCGTCGGCGCCAGCTCTCAGACGGCAATCACCCAGCTCACGGCGGCCGGGCTCCTGGTATCGGCCAGCTCACCCGACCGGTTCCGCCTGCGCGACAGCGCCCGCGCCCCCGCTCAGGACCGGGCTCGCAACGAGTCGCCGGACGAACAACGGCGGGTTCGGCGGCAGCTCACTGATGCCATCCTGACGTTGGTCGAAGAGGCCGCCGCCATCTGCACCAGGTCCGATGCCGACGACACCGCGCGCCGGGCGGCCTTGGAGGTGCTGGACGCCGAGCAGCACACGGTGACCGGCATCATGCAGATGATCAACCGTGATCAGTGGCACCGCGAGGTGTGGCGGCTGGCCATGGCTCTGTGCCCCCTGTACGACGCCCGGGTCTACGAGTCCTACTGGCGCGACAGTCACACCCTCGGGGTCGAGGCGGCCATGTGGGACGGGGCGATCGACGTGCAAGCCGAACTCCGTACCCGGCTCGCCCGACTTGAGCTCCTGTGCGGCCAATGGGACCATCCCGAGCGGGCGGGCAAGGAGATCAACCGGGCCCAGGAGATGCTGTCCTTGGTCAGCAACGACCGGCTGCGCGGGTTGATCTGGCGAACTCGCGCCGAGGTTGAAGAGGACCAGGGCCGCGATCCGGTCCCCGCCTGGCGGGAGGCCCTGCGCTTCTACACCGAGGCCGGCGATCCGGTCGGCGCCGCGGCGTCCGTCGCCCGGCTCGGGCAAGCCCTGGTCGCGGCCGGTCATGCCGAGGAGGCGTTGTCCCTCTTGGCCGGCGGCGCCTCTCCGTCCGGCGCGGACGCCGACCTGGCGCGGGCGGCGGCCCACCGCGCGCTCGGGCAACACGAGTTGGCCCTGACCACGGCGGTGAACGCCGCACAACACGCTGCCGAACACGCCCAGTACCAGCTCTACGCCTCGGCGCTCACCCTCCTCGCCGACACCGCCGCAGACCTCCAGGACGAAGAGCTGCTCCAGATGTGCCGGTCCAAAGAGAGGCAGTTGGCGCAGGTAGCCGGGCTCACTCCTGTCCGTCCGGCCGACTGAGACAACGCCCACCAGCCCCTCACGTCCGCGACGTCCGCCCCACAGTTCCGGCAGGTCAGGCGGGTACGCCCGCCAACTGCGAGAGCTGCTGACCGGCCTGTTGAGGCGTCGGCCGAACCGATACCGTGTCAACCATGGATTCGAGTCTGCGTACGGCGGTGGAAGAGGTTTCAGCAGTCGGCGAGGACGAGCCCGGGTGGAACACGGCCGTTGCCCGGGCCGCGCGGCTTGTCGAGCCGCAGTGGCTGACGGTCAAGGGGTGGGAGTACCGGCGGATCCATGGTCTGCAAAGCCTGGCGCTGCTCCTGTACGCGCTCGACCGTGACGAACTGCTCGACGACCGGGCGGTGTTGACGGCGCTCGCACCGTACGTGCAGGTCCGCACCCCCGACGTCTGGGGATACACACGAGACGGCTGGCTTTTCGCCACAGGGAAAGCGACAGCGGCCACGCAGGCCCTGCTCGCCGAGCACCTCCCCACCGACAGCCAGCCACTCAACCTGCTGATGACCTCCCTGACGACGCCCGAGGAGGTCTGGACGACGATGGAACTGCCGTCGATGGACACCCCCGACTTCCGCGAGCCGCTGGCACCCGCGCTGGAGTGGCTCCACCGCGCTCTCCCGCCAACGCCCCAGGCGGCCTAGCAGAGAAGAGCCCTCAGGCACGGGTGCAGCGCCAGGGGCTTCAGCGGTACTCCGGGCCGTCCGGGTCAGGCGGCTCGACGGCCACGGGCGCGTCGGCCGGGGTGATGGTGAGACGGTAGGTGTCGGAGAGCACCGTGGCATCCATCCGGCCCGGCGGACGGGGCTGCATCAGGCCGAAGCGAAATCCCAGGGGAAAGGTGACTCCCTGGTCGGCGAAACGGGCCAGCTGCTGCTCACCCCACCATCTGATCCAGCCGTAGATCACCGACGGGTACAGGCCCACAGGTCCTGGCTCGTCGCTGCGGACCAGCACCGTATAGCCAGCCGGTTCCCAGACCGCAGGCGGCTGAACACGCTGCCACACCAGTACCGAACGGTCGCTCGTCACCGCTGCCACGATCAGGGCACCGGGCAGTGAGCGCACCCTCTTCCGCAGCACCTCCTGCGCAGCCTGCAAGCTGGAGTACTCGCGGGCGTCGGCAACGACGACGGACGCGCTCTGGACGACCGGCGCCGGCTGGATCAGTGACCGCCCAGCCGGCGCCAGCAGATGCCATGTCCCCTCCACCATCCGCGCCTCCGGCACCTCCGGCCCCCGCCAGTCCACGCGCACCCGCACGACCGAATCCGGCCCGGTGTCCGTACGCGTTTCCACATGCCCCGCAGCCACAGCCTCGTCCGTCGGCACATCGATCACGCCGGGCCCCTCTCCTCGCCGCTGATGGGTCACCCGCCTGGACCGACGGATGTACCTCTCCTATCCTCCCCGCACTGCGCAAGTCCAGCGGCCCTATGGCCATTTGCTCACCTCATACGCCCTACGCAACCTGGTCCGTGACCATCGGTCCAGCTGCGCTGACACGTCACGCTGCCCTTGTCGGAACTGACGCCATCCCCTCGTGAATCAAGCGATGTGATGTGCCCGCCACGGCAGTGCCGTCATCCGCCTAGCGGAATCTCGGCGAGCGGCTCCCAGGTCATGCGCCATCCGCCGGTGTCCGAGGCGATAGCGAAGCGGACGTTCAGCAGGTGCAGGGTGTCCACATGCATAGGTGCCCGGCGCGGGGTGATCGCCCGTAGTCGGCTGTTGAGGGAATCCGAGTTCGCGGAGTCGTAGCTGTACCCCAGGGACATGTGGAGTCGACCGCCGGCATGCTGTAGCGCGGTATCGCCGCGGTTCGTGCGGATCACGGCGCGTACCCGTTCCTGGAGGGCGACGGCCTGCGCGTCGGGCCAGACATCGAGAACCGCGCCGGCGATGTTTCCGATGGGCGGCCCCACCTCGGTGTCGAACGGTGCCGCGTCAGCCAACTCCTTGTGCAGGCCGTCGATCAGCGCTCGTTGTTCTGCCTGGCTTATCTCGGGGGTAGGAGCGTCAGCGACCATCTCGATCGTCACGTGTAGCTCCCCGGGATCACCCTCCTGGGACGGGTATGCCGGATCGATGGGGTAGTCCAGCAGTGTGGGGCGGATGGCCTGCGTGTAGGTCCGCACTTGGAATGTCCCGTTCCGCTGTCGCGACCTGGACCTTCTCAACTGTCTCAATTGAGGGCCACTGCTACTCCGTCTCACGATCTTGTCCCGTGTAGCCCGCACCCGCTAAATGCGCTGCGGATCAGCCGCGGGGCGGTACGGCAGACGATGACGCTCAAGTGGGCGTTTCCTCATCAGTGTTGGCCATGACAGCCCCCACGGACTCGCTGCGAACGGACGAGCCGTCGGCGCGGCCCCTGTGGACAGGGCCGGTGGCCCTGACATGACCGCTCCGACGGCGCTTGCCCGGCACGGCGCCCAGTCAGAGGGAGCAGGTCAGGCATGTGGCGACTGAGCTGGTGCGTCAAGGCGGAGATCCCGGGCGGAAGCACGCCGCCGTAGGTGCTTGCGCACTCGCGGCCAGAGCAAGACAACCACGGACGGGAGAAGGAAAAGGAGGAAGACGACAATGATCGAGTTGTCCCAGGGGATCAGGGGCTCAGTTATACCGGCCTCGTCCGTCCGCGCTTGGGGGGTATTGAAGGCGAAGCCCCCAGCGAAGAAGATCGCAAAGATGGTCCGCGCCACTCCTGCTCGCTGGCCAAGGTTCCACAATGGCCCGACGAACACGAGCGCGTTCACGAGGAACGCGAAACTTATTGCGGATGTGAACATATCGCCCAGAAATAGCGCCGTGCCGAATCGAAGTGAACCGACACACAGCAGCAGGGTCACCGAGATGAGGTTCATTGAGTTGAACCAGCGCCTCAGGCGCCGAGGGCCGGCTGCCGGGGCGAGCGTGGCCAAGACGAGGCCCAGTCCAGCCAGGGCAGGAGCGATCATAAACGCGAGCCTTAGGGGTAATCCGTCGAGGCTTGGCGAGAAGACCCCTGAGAGCCAGAATGTCAGGAACCCGATACTTCCCGCTGCTATGAACACGGTGTCCGTGAGCTGGCCTGGTAGAGTCCGGCGCGCTGTCGGCGCACTCTCGTTCTCTGGCCTGTAGCTCTGACGCAGACCGGCAGGACGGATGAGCGCGGCAACCTCCGCCAACAACTGCGGGTCGGGGTCCAGCAACCCCAGGGCGGAGTCCTGTTGGGCGCGTGACGGCGCGCTCTGGAGTGATGGTGCGAGGGCTTTCAGCCGGCGGTGCAGGGGCGGGTGGGAGTCGCGCAGTGTTCGGTGCCATGGAGCGGGGACCTGCGGCGTGGACGGCTGCGGATGGTCGAGTGTGAGGGCGAACAGGTGGAAGAGCTCACCGGTCGGCAAAGCGCCCTCGTGCTGGGCACGGGCGAATTGTCTGGAGAACCGGGCCCACGCGGCTGCGGTCGTATCGGCGCGGTGCAGAGCGGCCGCCATGGTTTCGGCACTCCATATCTGGGCTGCTGCACGGTCTGCGGCGTATTCGTGACGGCGCCTGATGAATAGCGTCATCAGGTCGTAGACCCAGGAATAGCCGGCGACGGTCTGCTTCTGCAGCCATGCCATGCCTTTGAGGAGACGGTCGACCGGGGCGACATCGCTGGTGGGCAGTTGCTCGCGGCTCAGGCCCATTCGTGCGACGCCGAGCAGCGCGGAGCCGCGGTAGACCGACGTGCTGAAGGTGGCGTGCCGCTGTGTGTAGTGCGCCAGTTCGTGGCAGAGCACAGCGCCGAGTTCCTGGCGGGACAGTCCCGCCAAGAGGGGCAGTCCGATGCAGATCTGGCGGATACGACGTGAGCGCCGGAGGAATCTGCGGACTTGGTGGACGGACGCGGTGGGACGGCAGGTGAGCCAGATCCTGTCCGGTGGCGACGATCCTATCGCCTCGGCGGCCTCACGCACCGCAGCATGAAGCCCCGCGTGGGTGGTTGAAGGCACCCACGTCGCGTCACGTGGCAGCCCGCCGGTCCGAAGGATCTCCCGCAGTACCCGAATGTCGAGGACCAGCAGAGGAAAGACGGCGGCCGAGACGAGGACCGTCAAACCGGGCAGCAGTAGGAACACTGTCAGCGAGGCCACCATCACCGCGAGCCAGGCGGCAGAGAAGGCCAAGGTGAGCGCCATCCCTCCGATGACGAGCGTCCCCGCCACTACCTGGAGCGCGATCTCCTCCGCATACCGCCGAGCCGCTGCACTCGGGGACCTCACGTTGCCTCCGTGTTCGGGCTTTGAGCGGCTTTCGAGCGGATCACCGCGAGCCGGCGCTGCTGGTCGGCCTCAGCATGGGCGTAGCTTGCGGCCATTACCGTGTACGTCCTACGCAGCAGGCCAACGAGCGGGTCTGCCCCCGGCGGCGCAACAAGCGGCCGCCCAAACACGACCGGTGCGGGCTGCAGTTCGTTTCCCGCGCCTTCCTCGCTACCCAACCCGAGGATCTCGCATAGCCGGGAGCGCGCATTGCGTACAGTCACACGAACCGTCGAGTGGCTAATGTCCAGCGTCTCGGCGATTTCCTGTCGGCTCCACCCGAGGACGTACTCGAGCACCATGATTTCACGTTGACGGTCGGGCAGTTCGGCGAGGGCGTCCAGTACCTCCCGAACCTCTGCGTTGGTATGGGGATCAACTTCCGGAGCGGTCATGGGAGTTCCCTCCTTGATGTTGTTCGCCCGCTGCCACCACTTTCGCCGTGCCTTGACCAACCGCTGTTTCATGACTTTGCGCACCCATCCCTCGGGGCTGTCGTAGCCCTGATGGGTCTCCCAGCGGATCAACAGCTCAACGTAGGCGTCCTGGATCACGTCGTCGATCTCGCTGCCGCCCTCGGGCCACAGCATCCACGCTGCGGCCCGCAGGTGTGGGTACGTGTGCTGGAAGAACGCATTGAACGACGCGCCCCTCCAATCGTTTCCGTCCGGCCTCTCTACCCCCGTCACGCCTTCGGCCCTTCCTCCCGGCATCGCGGGCACCTCTGCCCGGTGCTGTCGGTGCGGTAGACAACTTCGACTCTGTGCCCGTACGTACGACTGGTACGACCCGGCCGCCGTATCCGCGCAAGCCGGAGCACCTCCCCTGCCAACGTCAGCACTGCTGTAGCTGTCTCCAACGCCATTGCCACGACCACCAACTGTCCTTCCCTCGATGAGCCTTCACCACAAGACAGCCGCGACACGCCCAAGGCGTTTACTGCCGTTGTCGAACTCATCGGAGGTGGCGTCGCAGCGGTCGCGGCAGAGGTGGCCGCGCGGGCCCAGAAGTGGAGGCTGCCCGAGCCCACCAGGATCAGCCTCAAAGAGATGCATGGCGGGTCCGCATCGGCAGCCTGTCAGCGGCACAAGTTCACGCTGCTGCATCATCGGCTCCCCGCCGGACACCACGATGATGGTCGGCCGGTGCTCGACGTCCAGCAGGCTCCGCAGGCGGGCCAAGACCTCGGACGGCTCCATCAGTATGAACCGTGCGCACACGGGATCATCTCGCCCGCATTGATGTCTGCTGCGAGACTTTGCTGCACGAACTGGGGAGTCGCAGTGCGCGTATTGGTGTTTTGGGGGCACTGAATTCTTCTACGATCGTCAATGAGTGAGGCGCAACCTGAATCTGCAATTCAGGGGCTGGCACGCGTCACTGCAATGGCAGCCAAAGCCACGGCCCATCCTAATCGCGCTCTCGGTGACGGGGAGAATTCCTGTGGGTAAACCATCACGTGCTGTTCTTAAGCGTGCAGCCGCAGTAGGCATCCTGACCATCCCGGCCCTCATCGGGATCGGCGGAACAGCCAACGCCACCGGCTCGAACTGCAATACGGCACCTGGACCCGGTACATGGAACAACGTTTGTGTGACCGTCCACGGGACTGGCGTGTATGTGCAAAGCGTTGAGGTGCACTACGACTCGACGACGGCCCCGTACTTCCCGACCTCGTTCTGCGGAGTGGTCCCACACGTTTGGGCCACAGACAACCTCGGACAGCCGATTGACCAGTACGGCCCGGCGGCGTGTGCCGAAGGGGCCGTCGTCTGGTCTTTCCCTCTTCGCACGGAAACGCTGTACGCCGGCTCCTGGGTGTGTGGGGCGGTGAGCTACGGCGGAGCTTCAAGCGACCCGACGTGCGTCTGGGTCCATTTGTAGAGGAGTCGGATCCTGTTGGAGGCCGTAGGACCGACGTAACGGAGGGACACGAGCATGTGCAGGAATAGGACGCGGCGCGGGCGGACGGCGGCGCTGGTAACTGGAGCACTCCTGTCGGGGGTGGCCGCGGTGACCGTGACCACGATCGGATACTCACTCGCCGGGAACTGGGAACCGAACAGCACCGAAGCGGCCCTGGCGGGCAACTGGGACCCCAACACCGCCCTCGTCGTGTCGCCCGGTGACCGTGACTACGTCGTGCCTTCCGGCTTCCAGGTGAGCTGACTGTGTCGACGACGTCAAGGTTCAGCTCGTCGCTGGCGCCGACGATCCGGTACGGCTGTGTGTTGTCAGAGGCGAACAGCTCACCGGGTTTCAGCTCCGGCTCCCGGGCGTCCTGGCAGACCACTATCCGGCCCCGGTGATGCAGGGTCAGGTGCATCCACTCCTGATCAGTGGAGCTGATGCTGGGCCTGTCCCTGGTCACCGTTGCGGGGTTGGCCCGGATCCGGGTGATCATCGCCGCTCCGACGGCGGTGTGGCCGATCAGGGCGCGGAAGGCCGACAGGCCGGGGTCCGACGCGCAGCGGGGCGAACAGCGACGAGACAGCCGTCTCGAACCCCTCCGTTCCGCACAGCCCGAGGCCCTTGCCGTCTGTTATGCCGATACCCCCGCCGGCGATCGCCCAGCACTCTACTGCGGTGATGTGCAGGGAATGGAGAGTCACCGTGCACGTAGTGGTGCCCGCGCCTCAGCCCTCCGCCCTACGCTCGGCCCTCTGAGTGCCACCGGCGCCGCCGGGCGTGGCCCGTACACGGAGAATGACGATGTATCACCCTTCCTCACGCCGCTCCTCCTCGGACATGGACCCGGCCTTCGCCCGGGGCTGCGTGATCGCCCTGCTGGTGATCCTTGTGCTGGCGTGCGTGGGCCTCTACACGGTGGGGCCGAAGGACACGCTGGGCATCGGGCTCGTCTCCTTCGTGGCGCTGTGTGTCCTCGTGCCGGTCATGGGGTTCCTCTTGAGCGTCCTGAAGCCGCTGGGCAACGGAATCCTGCGCTTCACCCTGTGGCTCATGCGGATTAAGTGACCACCGCGTCGTCGTACGGACAGAGGACAACGGACATGCACGGACGCGAAATCGGCCGGTGGGAGGCCGTCGCCGCGGGCGGTGTGCTGCTCGTCGTGGGCTGGCTGGTCATCGCATGGGCGCTGCGCAACGGCTACCACGCACCGGGCGTCGAGTACACGGGTATCCCGTCCTGCGCGGGCCGCGCGATGAGCCCGGGCGAAACCTGCGTCACCAGCGGCCGGACCTGGAGCGACTGGAAGACGTATGAGGAAATCCTCACTCACGACACGGCGTACGCGAAGTCCGACGCCTGGCGGAACAGCGAGCTGGTCGGCGCGTTCGGCGCGGTCCTGGTCTTCGCAGGCGCGGCCATCGCAGGCTTCCGAGGCGAGTTCGAGCGCCGCGCCAACACGGGGATCTTCCTGACGACCGCCCTGGTCCCCATGCTGGGCGTCACCGCCACGGTGGCTTGGCTCCAACTCCGCGTCCAGGACGCCTCGTCGGCGCCGGTCGGACTGCTGGGCGCCTACTGGCACCGGGGCGTTCCCTATTCTGCGATCGTCACGGGTGCGGTGGTCGTAGTGGCTGGGCTGGTTCACCTCGGCGCCAGCGCCGAGGGTCAGGGCCGCGCACCGGTGCCACAGCGGCGGCCGGAGGCGACCGGGGCGGCGGAGCGGTAGAAGGAGTGGCGGCCGACCAAGGCCAAGGCCAGCGTTCCAGACACCGCGACACGGTGCCCACGGGTCAGGGGCAGCGGCTGTCGTCGTCCTCGCCGCCTGGGTCATGTACGTCCGGACGCGAAGGTGCCGGTCGCGGTGTTCTCCCGCGGGCCGCCTGCTCATTGCGCGGCTGCGGCTTCGAGGGCCTGGCGGAGATGGCCACTCTCGGGTTGCCCCGGCCGGCCCGGCGGGGTGCCGTAGATCCGGCAGACCAGCGACGGCGGGGAGCCGGTGAAGCCGGGCCGCTCGGTGTCGGCCTGGCCGTCGATGACCCGGGTGGTGGGGGCCAGCCCGGCGTCGTCCAGGGCCTGGCGCAGCCGTTCCTCGGCGAGCTGCTGGTGGGGGCAGCCGGGCACGATGAGGACGACTTCGATCTCTACGTCTCCAGGGTCGCGCTTGCCTCCGCCATGCGGGCCCGGTGATCCGGGTGGCGACTGGCCGCCGAAGCCGAGGATCTCCGCCTCGTTCCGCGGGTCCCCCTCTTCGGCTTCGGCGAGGGCCCGGTAGACCGAGGCGACCGACGGGGACTAACTGGCGTTCTTGCCGATCTTGATGGTCAGTTTGCCCGCGATCTCCGGGACTTCGGACGGTCGTGTCGTTCTACCGGGTCTGCGACACACCGAGGGGCACAGACCCATACTGCAGGATGAGAGCCACCTCATCGCTTCCGTCCGTTCCGGGCCGTGCTCATTACTGTGCGGCGCAGGGGGCTTACCGCAACGGTGTTCAAGCGCCGTCGTCGGCGCCAAAGGAGTAGGGCCAAGGGGAGGATGAGCGCCGGGAGGAGACGGGTCCCCCAGGTGGCTGCGGACACGGACTTCTCCGTCGGTCCGAGGTCGGCGGCTACTTCACGGGGGGTGGGAGCCCCGAGCCAGACCGTGTCTTCAGCGCCAGTGGCGACGGGGGTGCGGAGGGAGTGGTCCACGCTCCCGGGGAGACTGCTGAAGTCTGTGCCGAACGTGTCGTCGGAGACCTTTCGGATGGGAACAGTGGTGAGGTCGACTCCGCCGTAGACGAACCTGTGGACATAGGTCGTGCCTCCACTGGTGGTCTTGTCCGTGACCTTGTACTCGCCCTTGGTGTACGACTCGACGTACTTGTCGAAGGTGTCCCGCGGCTTCCAGTTCTGTGTGGTCCGCCAATCGTCGATGTCGTCCGAATCGATGAGATCACTGTATGTGGTGTGCTGTGTGAAGCTCAGTTCGCGGTACCACTCGGCGGCCACCCGGGCGAGATAGACGCGGCGCAGGGCCGCGTACTCGGGGGCCGTGTTGATGGCCTTCTTGAGCTTGGGCAGGATCAGTGTGCGGAATGCGCGCTCGTTGTGGTTCTCGGTGGCCCGGTCTTGGCGGGGACAGGTGGGAACATTGGCGGACTTTCCGGAGGCCGCCAGGTAGTCGGTCTCCATCTTCACATCGAGGGGAGCATCGAGGATGTACAGCTTGTCGCCGTCCTGATGGACCGTCGCGGTGGCGGGGACGATCCAGTTGCGGAAAGACAGGCAGTCACCCTGGACAGCATTCCAGAATTGCTTGCCGAGCGCGGTGTGCGGGTGGACGAGCTTGCCTACGGTCTTCTTCATCCGCAGGTCGGCTTCCAGCAGGACCCGTCCGGCGTTCGTGCGGCCCAGCTGGTCGTCGACGATGCGGTCCGGCTCGGTGGGGTTGAGGTTGACCCAGAAGTCCTGTGGGTTGAGGGACAGCCAGACGAAGAAGGCGTCGGAGGTTTCTCGGGCGGTGTCCAGGCCGGTCGACGGCTGCAGGTCGCCGTTCGTGGGGTCGAGGCGGGCAGTGAAGGAGTACTGCAGTCCGCTGCCGTCGCCGGGGTCGGACAGGTAGCGGAGTTGCATGCTGGAGAAGTCGATGCCGCCGGACTTTGAGGGGTCTTCCGCTAGGGCCTTGAGGAGGCCGCTGTCGGCTGCCGCAGAGGTCGCCTCGCAGGTGGATCCCGCTGCGACGGACTGCGATACGAGTGTCAGTCGGGCAGCGAGGTTCTGGTGACTGCAGGCGCCCCCCTGGCCGGTGCTGAAAAGCCGCCGAGCCTCCTTGGCCGCCTCGTTCTTGCGTCGGACTTCCTCGTACTTCCGCTTCTTGTTCTCCTCCTTGAGGTCGGCCATGCGCGCCTTGGCCACGGCCACCTCTTGATGGAAGACCGGGTCGCCGTCCGTGGCGTGCGATGCCTCACTGAGGAGATTCCGCAGCTTCATCGAGTAGCCGGGGTCTCGGTAGACCGCCCCGTAGAACAAGTCCGCATCGGGTGGCAGTTGGGGAGTGCATATGCTGATGCAGGGTGAGAAGTCGGCGTAGATGACGAAGAGACGACTGGTCGGCACATGCAAGCCCAGCGTGTCGGCCAGGACGCGTTGCTCGGCGTGCTTGCCTTTCAAGACGATCTCGTTGTTCTGCCAGACCGAGCGATCGTTGGTCCTCGTGATGGTCATGAAACGTTTGATCTGCGGCCGTTCGTCAAGTCGGAGCTCGTGGTACAGGGCCGGATTGGTCGTCTTGAGCTTCGCGACGTTGAAGACCTCATGGCCTCGGGTCGGGACGTCATCGAACCTTGTGATGTCCACGAACCCGATGGCCAGCACTCTTCCCGTGTTACTCGGGCTGGAGAGGTTTCTTGCCGCACGTTCGACGTACGCCATGCGCCCGATGGGGTCTTGGTGCATGTCCGGTACTTCCGTCCCGCGCGCGGGTTTCGAGCCGTGTGCCTGTGCCACGGCGACGGGGGCCGGCGCGGTCAGGGCCGCCGTGAGCGTCAGTATGAGGGCCGTCAGGGTGCGGAGCAGAGCGGTGCCTGGCCGGTTCACCGCTCGTCCTCGGTATTAGGCGGCTCCTCTTGATCGAATACTCGGTCGATTAGCTGCAGATCGGTTGTGCCGCCCGAGTCCGACCGGGCCAGCGCACGGGCTGCCCAGAGCCCTGCAGTGAGGACGATCAAGACCCACACCGCGGCGGACGCGCCGCCGGCGACTGTCTCGGGGCAGGTGCCGATCCACAGGGGGAGGCCACCGTGGTAGGTGGGGGCGGCGCACTGTGCTGAGGCGGACGAGGGCGTGCCGAGAACGAGAGTGGCTGCTGCGGCGACCAGTGTGGAAAGCCGCACGATACGAGAACCGGTCATGACAGCGTCTCCTGGGTGGGCAGCGAGGTTGATTGCGCAGACGCGGGTACGCCCTTCAACTCCAGGACCCGCTCCCTGAGCTTTGCCTCCTCTGGGATGTAGGAGTCGGCGCCGGGGCGTTCGCGGTGCCAGTGCTGCGTGGCGAGATCGAGCTGCGCCTGTTGGAACCGCAGGAGGTGGCGCAGCCCCGCCGTGCCGTCGCGGCGCCACACGCGCAGTTCCAGCAAGAGGCGGCGGCGCGGGGAGAGCAGCAGGCCGATTTCCGGCTCGGTGACCGCGCCGAGGCCGCAGACCGCCTCGGCGTGCAGGGCACGGGTCAGCCCCACCGCTTGAGCCCTGAGCCCGCAGCGCAGAATCAGCGCGTACAGCGCCACGAACACCCCTGAGGTGATGGCCGTCATCACGGGGATGCCGACGAGCAGTCCGAGGGTCTCGTTGGGGTACCAGTCCGCCCTACGTCCGTCGAGGTGCATCAGCACCACGTCTGCCTCGAAGTGCCCGCCTGTCGCGGCGAGCAGCCCGCCGCCGATGGCCAGCATCCGGTCCCGGCGCGAGAGCAGCCAGCGGGTCGCGCCGATTCCGGCGCCTGCGAGCGCGGTGAACGCTACGTGTGCCGTCAGCAGCCCGACCACCTGCCGGTCCCAGAGTTGGGTGAAGCGGTGCGCCGGGCTGACCAGGCTCAGGTAGTGGACCGTCTCCGTGAGGTTGAAGCCCAGGCCGACGGCTGCTCCGAGGACCACTCCGGAGACCACCCCATCTACGTGGCGACGGAAAAGCACGAAGAGGACGGCCACGCCGGCAGCCTTGCCGAGTTCCGTCACGACCGCCGTACCCAGGGGGAACAGGGTGTAGAGCTCACGGACGCCGTCCAGGGGGCGCTCCCAGGGACCGGACATGAAGTAGCCCGGCACGGACCGCTGCATCCAAGTGATCATGACGAGGCCGAAGCCGCCGCCGATCAGCACACCCCACCCGAAACCGGCGGCCAGCAGCCATCCGGGCATGCGCCGATAGAGCTGCGCCCGGTGGACGAGGAGCAGCGCCGCCAGCGTGGGGGGCAGGCAGAGCAGCAGTTGCGGCAGGTGACCGCCCAGTCCGGCCAGTGGCATGACTGCGAACGGCAGCAGCAGGGCACCGAGGATGCCGTACTGGCAGGCCAGGACGGTCTGTTCGGTCGGAACCGGGCGCTCCGGCACGCCGCCACGCCGGGTGAGCAGCAGGCCAAGGCCGAGCAGGGCGGCGACGCCCCAGCCGATCAGGAGCACGACCCGCGTCACCCGGAAGGGCACCGGCTCCGGCAACAGGAAGAACTTGATCCAGGTCGTACGCGAGGTGAGCTCGGGCGCCGACCAGAACAGGATCTGGCCGGCCGCGTAGACCGCGGACAGCACCAGCGCCACGGTGATCGCGCCCGCCAGCCCGTACCGGGGCAGGCGCGCGGGTGCCTTGCCGGGCAGGGTGGAGGCGGCTCCGGGTGCCGCGCTCATGACGCACCGCCGACCTGCGGAAGTTCCGGCAGATCTGGAAAAGCGGTGGGCAGGCTCGGCACACTGGTCGGCAGATCCGGCGGCAGCGATGCCCCCGGATCGGCGGTTGATCCACCGGTTGGGTACCCGGTGGGCATGGTGCTCGGCAGACCCGTCAGCCCCGGCAGGCTCGGTAGGTCTGTCGGAAACGGCAACGCCGGAGTGCTGGAGAGCCCCAGACCCAAGGCGACAGCGGCGGCCACGATCCCGATCCCCCCAAGAGCGGTCATGAGGCGTACGTAGGGCCGAGGACCGAACTCGGGCGCGCTCTGCGGTCGTTGTGCTGGGGTTGCCCGGTCGTCGGTGGCCGGGTCACCTGGCGGATCGGCTCTCTTTGCGGCGGATTCCATGGTTACCTCCCCGAGGCGGTGCAGGATGCGCCGATTCCTGAGTGCAAACTATTCAGCCGGATGTTTCGTTAGTCAGGATCTTCTCTGCTGTGCTGCGCCCCAGAGCACATGCACCGCCGGGGAATTTGTGGGATTGAACTTGGAGGTATAGGTAGTAAGTGTCCGACACTCCCACCTGCACATTGCATGAGGTATTGGAGATTTTCAGGGCGCTTGCCGGGTATCCCTTGATGGTTTCGGGTTTACCTCCCTGGCGGAGGCTGAGCCATGCGACGGTTTCAGGGCCGTCCGTATCTTCATGGATTTGCACGTCGACCGTGCCTCCGGAATCGGTCCAGTAGCAGTTGGCCGCAGTCTGCTGCATCGGGATCCCCATCATCTTTGACTTATCTGAATAGAGGCCGAGTGTTCTGGCCTGTTCGGTGGTGAGGAGTTTGCACGGCTTGACGTCGGCCAGGTTAAGGGGCTGCACGTCAAAATCCTTGATTGATTTCTTGTTCATGAGGGAAGATGTGGGCGCATCTGACGCATTCTTTCCTCCCGAACTCTCCTTCGCCCTGTCACCACATCCTGTAAGGATTGCCGCCGCAGTCAGCAGTGCCACGCAGCGAAGCCTGTGCCGCATATCCGTCCTCATCTCACCTGTCTCATCGCTCGCGCAGTCAGTCTTCAATTGGAGGTGTGGGTGCGGGGCTTGTGTTCGTCCGGGGAAAGGGAGAAGCCTCAAGCTCATGCCTGCTGGCAAGGGGCAGAGGGGCGACCGTGACGTTCTCCGGTACGGCTGCACGGTTCAGGAGGTCGGGAACGTTGCCTCCCGAGATGGTCGCCCTGGGCTGCGGGGCGCCATGACCGTCACGGAAAGCGCAGGTGCTGCCAGCTTCAGCATGCGAGGAAGGGTTCCCGTTGCGTTCTCGTCCTCCGGTGGCGATGCGGGCTGCCGCAGATGACCGGGACGGGAGCCGATTCGAGGCGTTCCCCCACGACGCTCCGGACTCGGCTGGCGGTAGAGCAGGAACCGCCGTTGTGTGCGAAACGATCGAATATGTGATGGCCTGCACGGCGAAGACAGCCGTGGGCGGGACCGCGTGTCGCATGCTGCCCCCGTTGTCGCAGGCTCCGGGTTTACGAAGCCGTCGTTCTTCCCTCACTGGTGCTTTGACCGCAGATCATAGGAACGGGCGGAGACACACAAGCACCAATACGTGCACCGTGACTCCCCAGTTCGTGCACAACGCGACAGTAGGATCCCAGCGCAGGCAGGTATCGCAGGAGTGCACCAGCATGACGGACAGCAAGAGTTCCCTTTTAAGGGGAATCGAGTCGTTCGAGGCGGCGGCCTCGTCCTTGTTCGCCCCGCTGCGGGTGACCGATCCCGGCCCACCGGTCTTCCGGGCCACGGTCGACCACACGGCCATCGGCCCGGTGACGGTCACCCGCATCTACGCCACCGCCGCGACGGTCACACGGGGCGGCGACAGCATCACCTCCACGGACCAGGAGTTGATGCACCTCACCTTGCACCACCGCGGCCGGCTCATAGCGACCCAGGACGACCGGACCACCGTGCTGAAACCTGGTGAAATGTTCGCCTGCGACAACACCCGGCCCTACCGGCTCATCGGTGCCGCTCCCAGCGACATGACCGTGCTCTGCGTGCCCCGGACAAGCCTCGGCCGGCACGCGGACTCCATAGGCCGGCGCACAGCACTTCCCGTCTCCCCCCAGTCCGGGGTCGGCAGACTCCTCAGCTGCACACTGTCCGGACTCCACGAGACCCGCCCCAGCCAGGCACCGGCACGCATGCACCTGGCGGACGCGGTCACCTCGCTGCTGCTCGCCGCTTTCACCGACACCACCCCCGAGGTGGCCTCCGTCGCCAGTTCCCTCGCCGACCGCATCCGCGCCTATGTGCTGGCAAACCTCGACGACGACCAGCTCAGCGCCGAAGGGGTTGCCCGCCTGCACCAGATCTCCGTCCGACACCTGCACAAGCTTTTCCAGGGTGGTGACCTGACCTTCGCCGCCTGGGTCCGGCATGAGCGGTTGCTGCGTATCCGCCGCGACCTTCTCACCCCGGCCTTCGCCGACCGGTCCACCGCCGCGATCGCGGCACGGTGGGGAGTGCTCGACACCAAACACCTGGGCAGGGCGCTGAAACGTGAGTTCGGTGAAAACGTCAACGACTTGCGCCGGAGACATAGGGAGAGCTGAGGGCGACGTACGGACCACTACTGACGAACTCCGGCGCCCGCACTCGATCCCGAACCACCACCGCGTCGGTGATCACCGGGACGTTGGACCCGGCACCCCCGGGCCAAGGGTGGTGGGCGGTGCTGATGTTGAACGAGCTCTGTCGCACCCGCGACCGCTGACCGACGTCCGCAACGCCTTCCGCGTCCTCGCCTTCAGCTACTGCCGGTCGTGGGTGGCGAGCTGGTCGGCGTACGGCTGGGCGGCGGCGAGGACCTTCCTCCCGAAGTCGGTCAGGCGCATCCGGTGTCCGCACTGGCCGCGGATCAGCAGTTGACCTTGGAGGTCTTGCTCCAGGTGCTGGAGCTGAGGGGTCAGGGCGGAGGGGCTGATGCCGATGTCGCGGCAGAACGCCGCCAGCGTGGGGTAGGCGGCGGCCTGGAGGAACCGGTGCAGCCGCCGCTGCCCGGCGTAGGTGCGCACCGAGGGCTGCAGGAGGGCGGGAAAGCAGTCCACATTCGGGGCGTCGTCCGGGCTCCTCGCCCGCACCCTTCGCTTGGTGCCCACGGTGGGTGAGCGCCGAGGCGCCGATCGCTGCCAGGTCTCGCGCGGCTGGTCTACGAGGGTGTGAGCCCAGCCTTCGATGGCCCGCACAACTTCTCTGCCGAGACGGGTGAGTTCGAGTTGCCGGCCTCGGCCCGCGCGGATCAGCAGGGGGCCGCCGAGGTCGGACTCCAGCCGCTGCAACTGCTGGGTGACGGTTCCCTGGGAGAGACCGTGAGTGCGGCACGCCTCGCCGAGGGTGGGGTACCGGACGACCTGGAGGAAGATGCGCAGTCGTCGGATGGCGTAGGTGTTGTTCAGGCTGGGGCGGATCACTGCGGGTGCCGACGCGAAGTCGTACCGCGCCTGCTGGGGTTGCCTGTTGTTCTGCACCGGGATCCCATGGCCGCGTGCACGGGCTGCCACGGCTGCTCCGCTCATGCCGGTCTCGCGCCCGACGTCGGCCAGCGTGCGGCCCTGGACGATGTACTGCTCATGGAGCCACTGCTTGTCCAGCTTCTTGCGCTGAGTGGTGGAGCGTCGGGGGATGCCGTACTCGTCCGAGAGCGCGGCCAGGGTCTTGCGGCTGACGCCCGTCTCGCGCTCGATCTCTGTGAACGGGCGGTCCTCGTCCACGTACAGTTGCTCAAGCCGGTCCGTGGGAAGGAGTTCCCGGGCCAGGGGCACGCTCGTGATCACGCGGCCGGAAGCACGTGCCCGGATCGCCTCGATGGACAGGTCGGGCGTGGGCAGCGGGTGTTGGGTCGCGACGTAGCGAAGGCTCCTCAGGTCGGTGCCGAGCGCCTGTGCGATGGCCAGAGGGGGTTGCCCGGCGTTGACGAGCGTGCGCAACTGCTCGATGTCGAGGCGGGCGGGGTCGGGACGGGGCAGATCGAGGCCGTCCAGCAGACTGGCCGGCGGCTGCCAGAACACCGGTTCGTCCTGGATGCCGTTCCGATCGAGGAACGCGCGGCCGATCTGGTCGAGCCCGTCGATCAGACCGCGGGTGAGCAGAAGCGGGAATCGCCCCCACCGGGTCCTGAACGACAGAGAGTTGTTCGGAGGATCAGGCATCTGCGGGTAGGGCAGACCACTGATGCGCTCGAACAGGAAGCACCGCGCGGGCTCGAAGCGTTGACTGGCGCGGGGCGGCAGCAACGAGCGGTCCCACACCTCACGCCACTCCTCCAGCCGGAGCAGACCGGTGTAGTCGAGGCGCCGACGCCGCGCGTAGTCGATGGGTACATCGTGGCTGTCGAGGTAGGCTACCAGACTGATCAGGGCGAGCTGGATCCCTTCGTAGCGGGCGTCGTCGCGCAGCGCCTGCAGCGTGTGCGTCAGGATGGGCTGGTCGATGAGGTCTCCGAGTTCCTTGACGGCCGCGGCGAGTTCGATCCGGCTGTTCACCAGCAGCAAGCTTGCCGCGAGCGAGGCGGCAAGGTGGTCGCGCACCTGAGGGACGGGGTTGAGGCGAACAGCCCACAGCGGCCAAATGACGCCGGGGATCTTACGGGCCCGGGCGGCGACCTGGGAGGGCGTGGCGGTCGGCATCGACGGGGTGGGCAAGGCGGTGCGGTAGCGCAGAGCCGCGTTGGGCCACAGGGTCGGCGCGACCGCCGCCAGGTGGACGGATTCCAGCACCGGACTGGTGTGGCGGCCCCAGGCACGGGTCACGGTCGGGCTGGCCCAGTAGCCGCGGTCCACGATGGCATCGTGGAGCTCCCGCATCCGGGGAGCTGCCTGGCGGCAGTCGGCTTGCCCGAGGATGCTCCAGGCGGCGGTGGCGCCCGCGGCGGCCGTCGCCACGTACGCCGGGGCCGCCCGTCCGGGGTCGACCGGCGCGCGCCGCTTGGCGTTGCTGAGGCTGCTGTTGTGCTCCCGGGCGTGAAGGTGCGCCTGGACCAGCTCTTCCGGGACGAGCCGGGACATCCGGTACGACGGCATGTGGAACAGGACGCGGCGGGCGATGCCCTTCATGTCGGCGAGCACCGACAGGGAAGGTTGCGGATCATGGCTGTAGACGCCGAAGGAACCAATGCCCTGGATGACGGCGTCGAGCAGGTCCTGCTGGGCCAGTAGCGCGGGGTGTCCGGCGTCGACGACCGGGCTCTCGGCCTCGGAGAGCGGGTGCAGGCAATGGAACCGAGGGGCCCCGTCGGCCTGCGGCGAGCCCACATAGTCGCACCGGCCAGGCCGTGGAATGAGCTGGGAGGGGTACGGGCGCATCCGTTGGCGTGATCCGCACCGGGGGCAGAAATCCACCAGAAGCCGCCGGTGGGTGAGGCAGGCGAAAGACCAGCCGAGGCGCCAGCGCAGCGGCCAGCGTCCCTCGTTCTCCCCAAGGCAGTCCGGACAGAAGCGTGAACCGCTGCCGGCGCTGCGTCCCCACGCGAGAGACCGGTTGACGCGGCGGCGGGCGTGATCCACGATCAGGGCTCGCTCGTCGAAGTGCGCGAGCGTCATCGCGTGCAGGCGCTCGCGCGCGATGCCGGTGGCGTGGGCCAGGTGGTCGGCCTCGCTTGGTAGCAGCAGCGTCATCCACGGTGCCCAGCCCAGGGGCTGGGCACCCTCCTGGCGCAGCCCGAGGGCGACCAGCACCTCACCCATGGGGACCCGCAGTTGGGCCGCGACCACTTCAAGCCACGAGTCCAGGGCCTCACCGTCGTACGGGACGCACCGCAGCGGCAGGGTACGCGATTCTCTCACTCGCCCGTCTTCTTGGGCTTCGCCCTGCGGGGACGGGGCTTGGTCGTCATCGTCCCGCGGGCGAACTTCTCCGCGAGGGCCTTGCGCGCCTTCTCCGCCGCCGCGTCCAGCTTCACGTGATCGAGGAGGTCCTGATCGAGGACTTCGGTGCCCAGGCGGGCGGCGCGCTGGCAGCCACGGTTGATGAGCGTCATCAGGGAGCCGATGTGCCCGCTGCTGCGGATGTAGAGGTAGTCGGACAGGTCGTCGGCGAGCATGCCGGGGTATGCCTGGCACAGCACGATCCGCTGTTCCAGCCCCAGCAGCAGCTTGCGCCACTCGACGCGGTGCTTGTTGTTGCTGACGGTGAAGGGTTCCATCGTCAGGGGCGTCGTGCGGCGTGCCGTCTGGGCGAGGGTGATGTTGCCGCGGGCGTGGGCCTCGGAGTACAGGCCGCGGTTGGCCAGATCGACGCCGATGAAGATCAGGGTGACCGGGAACTCGTTCGCGATGTACTTGAAGTGGTTGCTGACCTCGGTGCCCGTTTTGTCCTGCCATTTGAGGAAGTGCAGGTCGTCGATGATCAAGACCCTCGTCTCACATTCCAAAACGCAGTCCAGGGCGCGCTGCGCGAAGAGCGCGGCGGTGCCGGTCCTACGGCCGGGGTGCGCGTAGTACTCGAGCAAGGACCGGTTGAATTCCTTCATGCCGATGTTGCTGGTCAGCCCGACCCGGCAGACCGGCCACCGCTCGTGCCCGGCGGCGGTGAACTCTCCCTGTCGCGCGATCACCTGCCGGTGGTACTTCAGCGCGAAGTTCAGGACCGCGGTGGTCTTGCCGAGGCCGGGATGGGCGTCCACGGCGACGGCACCCTTGGCCTTGTCGCCGTCCTGCTGATTACTCGTGATGATGTCCCACAAGTCCTCCTGCAACGCCTTGAGTTGAGGCGTGGCGAGCGGTCCGATGTTGGCGTGCCACACGGACCGCTCGTGTTCGTACTCCAGCAGCGCCGCCTCGCCCAGGTCCGCCTTCTGCTTGAGGGTGAGCAGCTCCGGCCGCTTGCGGGGCGGCGCCGTGGCCATCGCCCCCAAGCCTTCCTTGCGCGAGAGCGTCAGGTTGTCCAAGTGCGCGATCTCGGGCTTCTCGGGTTCCGCGGGCGGCATTATGCGTCCTCCATGGCGTCGTCGTAGAAGTCCTCAGCGGTATCCGGGCTATCGAGCTCGTCGTCCTCGTCGTCATCTCCGGCCACCAGGCCCTCGTACGGCTCGACCTCGTCCGTCGTCGGCTCCGCCGTCCCGTCCTCATCCGGGTCGTCGGTGGCGGTGAGGATCCGGGCGACAGTCGGCAGCGCGCGCATGTCGTCCTCGGCGGTGTCCGGCAGGTCGAAGGCGGACTGTTCACGGGCCCGGCGAAGGGCCAGGCGCCGCTCGGCCATGGTCAGCCCGAGGCCCAGGTGCCAGCGTTCGAGGAGTTCCGCGACCGCAGTCTCGTCATCGGGATAGGGGTACTTCTCGCCCGCGACCTTCCGGGCGATCTCGATGGCACCCTCGCTGATCGGGAACTTCTGCGCCGGGGCGTGTTCCCACTCCAGGGTGTGCCAGCTACGGGTGTCCGGACGGCGGAAGTAGACGTAGTTGATGTTGTCCGGGTCAACCTGGACGGGCCACAGTCCCTTGGCCTTGGGGCCGGTGTACGGGCTGGTCTCGCCCCGGTAGCCGTCCAGGCCCGGGCCGTTGTAACGGCACTTGCGGATCTCAACGCCGTAATGGTGGGTCGGCTTCCACTCGGTCTTCAGGAACTCGAAGCCGAGCGCCGGATCCCGGGGCACCTCGATATAGCCAGCCCGAGCGACGCCGTGCTCGAACATCTTCGCCGGAGACAGACGCACCCCCGGCGCGTACGCGTCCACGAGCCCCCTGTGCGGCCTCAAGTGATACACGCAGGCCACCCATTCCCGGATAATTGCCTCCAACTCGTGGAGGAAGAAGAACGCCTGGTCCTCCGGCCGCTCGCCCCGCGAGAACAGATCCGGGCCCTTGTAGCCGGGCAGCACCTCAAGCGGTCCCTCGCGCAGGGTCTTAAAAAATCTTTCGATCGGTCCCTTGTCCCGGCCCGTTCGAAGCCGGGCCGGTTGGATCGACACGCCGAGCCGCTGGCAGACGGACGTGATGTGCTCGGAGATGTAGGGCTTGCCGTGGTCGACCACGATGGTCTCCGGCACCAGCGCCGGGCTCGCGACACCGCGCTTCTTGACCTTCTTCGCCTTCCCTTCTTTCTCCTCTTCGGGTTCGAGAGCCTCGCGCTCGACGAACACGGTGCGGGGGATACCGTGGTCGGG
Organism: Streptomyces sp. NPDC047072; assembly: GCF_040643855.1. NCBI lineage: Bacteria > Bacillati > Actinomycetota > Actinomycetes > Kitasatosporales > Streptomycetaceae > Streptomyces > Streptomyces sp. NPDC047072. Next base: position 35,773 of record NZ_JBEYVC010000074.1, read on the forward strand.
CCACACCGCGTACGCGGGCCAGTCCTTGCCGGCCGGACGGGGCCGGTAGGTCTGGAACATCACCGCCGCGACGTCGATCGACGACGTGGACACCGGCGTCACCCTGATCCCCGTCACACACCTGTCGTACCAGTCCATCGCGACCGTAAGTTCGGCCTGGACCCACTTCATCGTGATCGGGTCCATCGCGAAGACGTCCAGGCGCGTGGTGTCCATCAGCAGGTACTCGCCCGGCCTCGTGGGCCGCAGCTTCCCGTACGCACCCGGCGGCCGGCCGGCGATGTCCCGGTTGCGCTTCGAACTCAGACGGAACGTCGGCAACCTGCGTTCCAGTTCCTCGAGCCACCGGTACGCCGTCGCCCTCGACGGCAGCTTCACCTCGCCCTTGCCGTGCCGGGCCACCAGGCGGGGGCCGACACTGCGGATCACCTTCCCGCGGGTGGGCTTGGAGTCCTCGCCGTGCTCAGCCATGATCTCCAAGGCCATCTCCACCCACCGCGGATCGGCCCGGCCCAGCCCGCCCATGTCCCCACTTCCGCGGTCCGGGCCGCCGTACACAAGCCCGGCCTCCCGGTCGGTGTGGAAGGCACTGACCCACCGCTTGATCGTGCGTACGCTCACGCCCAGCTCCGTGGCCTTCGCCTCGTACCGCTGCAGCTTGGGCACGGTGGACCCGTACTGTGGCCGGGGCTCGCCCGCTTCCGGGAATTCGGCATTGCCTGAACGGAAGCCGCAGAGCACCTCGTTGATGTGGGCCGCACGCTCCCTGACCTCGGCAAGCGCCTCATCGCCGAGCTGAGCGAACAACACCGATGCCGTCTCGCCGTCGTCGTCCGCCTCCGGGCCCGGCCCGGTCGCGATGACCGAGGCCCGGCCGGAGGCGAGAACTTCACGCAGCGACAGCCGGAAGCGCCGGTCCAACCGGTCACGGACCAAGACCTCGTTGCCGGCCGCCGAGCCGAACATCTCCTCCACCACGACGGCTTCCCCGTCATACATCAGCCGCGTGCCCACTCCGACACGCACAGCGGCTCCGCTCACACGCCCTCCCCTCCGTGCCCTCTGGATCAGATGGACCTGCTCGTCCTCTTCGTCGTCGGGCTCGCCCGCTTCCACCGGGCGGGGAAGGTCGCGTCGCCCGGCCCCGAGCACCGAAGCTGGCCCCTGGCGCAGCACGTGGCGCTCGGACAGCACTTCCGTCAGGTCCGTGACGAAGTGCTGACACCACAACAGCCGCAGCACAGCGACCCGCACCCGCCATTCCGGATGGTGCGGAAAGGCGCGAAAGGCATCGCCGAGTGACGCCCCGTACAGGTCCGCCTCCCGGATCTCGGCGAGCAGTTCCTCGTCGAAGAGCCAGTCGCGGCGATAGCCCGCAAGGAAACGCAGGTTCGCCAACTCCGCTTCCGGCGGCTCGGACCACACCTCGAAGTCCCAGCCACGCGACAGAACGACCTCGCGGGCCCAGCCAAGTGCGAAGTTCACCCTCGGCCGGGTGAGCAGGTGGCGCGGCTTGACGTCGACGACCAGCGGCACGCCCTTCTCGCGCAGCACCAAGAAGTCGGGGACATGACGGCGCCGACGGCCATCCACGGTGGTGGACAACAGGAATGGCTGCGCATAGACGGCCGTCACGGCCTGGTCGAAGTCGGCGTAGAGCAGGCGCGTCAGTTCAAGCCGCGACTCGTACACGACATGGTCGCGCATGGTGGAAGACCAATACGTTCCCGAGTAGTGCTTCTGGCCGTCCCGCCACCGAAACGTACGCCACGGCAGCGACGGTTCGAAGACGTCAACACCTGTCGTCGACCAGACCAGGTCCTCGTCGATCTCCCCGTCCAGGAGACGGAGACTCATCGTGACTTCGCCGACCACACGCGACATGACCCACCCCCGAGCAGCGAGAGCGGGAAGCAGAAATCCCGGCCTCGATCAGCTGCGACGTCTCCACGATCAGGTTGGAGAAGGCCGCTGCATAGATCGAGACCAGGATCAGCACTACGACGAGTGAACGATCAGACAGGAGTTCGTCTCACTGCGACGTCCTTTGGGCCGGACAAGGGCCACGGTCAATGAGAAAGGGACATCCGAAATGCGAACCTACACTGCGCGAGTGCCAGCAGTTCGTCGTCGACACCTGCCCGCGGCAACAGATATGCGTGGATCACCTCCATTCCGTCGCCCCATGGCTCCCCTTGGAAGCGCGGTGTGAAGCGTTCCATCGTCTTCTCCTCGTCTCGATTCGTACGGCGTTCGAGGGCCGCCGGTCCAGGCCGTTGGCCAGGGCTCAGCAGGGTAAGCGGATGTTGGTGGTGGTTGGACGTTCGACGCGTCTCAGGTGCCTCGGACGTCGCGCCCCAAGGCGGCCGAGACGGCGCGCTGATGGACGAGACCGGTGCGCACGAGCCGGGCCTCCGGCGTGAAGCAGTCCACGATCGTCATGTGGTTGGCGGCCGGGCAGATGCCGCCGTCCACGATCACCGATGCGGCCACGCCTGTTGCCTCCAGGAAGTGGTTGACCTCGTCGAGGGTGACGGCCGGGCCGGGGTCGTCGGGGCCGGCGTCGCCGGAGATGTTGACCGTGGTCGCGGCGACGGCCGCAGTGGAGAGGGACGCCAGCCGGCCGAGGAGGCCGGAGTCGTAGGTGGTCAACGCGGGGGAACCGACGGCTGTATGCCGAGCGGCTTCGGCGGGATCGCGCCACGGCAACAGGAGCGCGAGATCTCCGGGCCAGAACTCGTCGGCGAGCCGCCTGGCCTCCGCCGTGAGCTGGAAGCGTTCCTCGCATGCCTCCAGGGAGGGCAGGACGAACGCCAGGGACTTGCCGGCAGGGCGCCTCTTGCCGTCGAAGATGCGCTTGCAGGCATCCGGGTTTCCGGCGTCGGCACAGATCATGTACCAGCGCTTGGTCGGTACGATCACCAGCTCGCCGGCCTCGATCGCGCGGGCGGCGATGTCGAGGTCGGTGGGGTGGATCAGGCGCATGGAGATGCTCCTCACGAGGTCGCGGTCGGTGTTCATCGGGTTGTCGGGGCGGTAGCCGTGCCGGTGGTGAGGGGCGGGTAGTCGAGCCACGGGTCGCGGAGTGCGTCGAGTCGGCGTTGGGCGTGGTGGGGATGTGACACGCGGAAGTACGCCATGACCCTGGGCGTCGAGGTGTGGTTCCGGCCCACCGAGTGCGGGACGAGGTGGTGCATGAGCAGGACGTCGCCCGGCTTGCCGAGAAAGGGTGCTCCGCTTTCGGTGTCGATCTGCGGGGGAACCTGATCGGTGACGCCGAGGGACCACTCGGTGGCGAACCACCGGGCCATGGTGTAGTGCCCGCCGGGCAGGTAGCGCAGTGCTCCGCCGTCCGGATCGCCGATGTCGGAGAGCACCACGCCGACGAGCAGTGAGAAGGTGCGCAGTTCGTCGGGATCGAGATGCGGGCAGGCGACTCCGTCGACATGCATCGCCTTCTCGGGCTGCGACGTCGGGAGCGCGTCCTCCGGTATCCGGATCTGGATCTGCGTGGTGGTGACCGGCTGGATGTCACCGAGCAGCTCCGTCGCCAGTTCCTCCGCTCCAGAGTTCGAGAACAGGCCGAGCAGGTCCGGGTGTTGGCCGAGTTCGGGTGCGAAGGTGCGTTGTGTGTACGCGGAGATCTGCGAGGAGTCCATCTCCTCGCGGACCCAGCCGCCGATGAGGGACGAGGCTCGGGCGATCAGGTCCGCGGGGACGAGGCCGCGGCGGACGGCGAGGCCGTCCCGTACGAAGCTGGTCTTCTCTTCACGGGTGAGGGACATGGCTCCTCCGCAGGGTGTCCGGGATGTGGGTGGTGGGGTCCGCGAGGCGGGCGAGTACCTCCGCGCCCGCCTCCAGGGCGCTCTCGATGATCGAGTGGCCGGCGGCGGCGCTGGCTCTTCGGGGGTCGCCGCCGATGACGCCGAGTGAGGAGATGGCCGGGTCCCCGGATGACCAGGGCCATGTGGTGCCACGTCGGAGTACGAGCCGCTCGATCTCCTCGCGTCGTCGGCCCGGATCAAGGGCGTAGTCGGCGGGGATGCGGTCGAGATGCACCGTGTCCGGGGCGAGGGCGAGCATCATCGAGGTCTCGCGAACACCCGCGTGGATCTCGGGCAGTTCGCTGTCGGTGGCCTCGGGCGCGAGCGAGACGGGGTGGATGACGCAGACCACGATGGCATGGGTCTGCTGGAGTTCGTGGGCCAGCGTTTCGAGGACGCCTCGGTTTCCGCCGTGCCCGTTGACGATGAGCAGCCGACGCGCGGCGGTGGCGCTGACGTACTGGCCGACGACGGTGTCGACCAGGCTGCTGAACGTGGCGATGTTCAGCGAGACGGCGCCGGCCGCCCAGGCGTGCTCGGGGGAGAGCCCGTACGGCAGGGCGGGCAGGGCCCACAGGTCGTGGTGGTCGCCGTAGCGTCCGACCAGCATCTGGGCGAATCGGTCGGCGATGACGGTGTCGGTGTTGAGCGGCAGGTGGGGACCGTGCTGCTCCGTCGAGCCGATCGGCAGGACCAGGACCGAGTGGCGGCTGAGCCGCGCCGGGATGTCCGGCGCGGTCAGCAGGTCGTACCTGCGGGATGTCCCGGTTGCGCTCATGTACGGTTCCGGCGGCCGATCCTGATGAGGAACTCGTTCTCCTCGCCGAAGGTGTCGTTGTCGCTGAACTCGGCCAGCGTCGTCTTCACCTTCGCCTCGAACTCGCCCAGTCGGGCGCCGAACAGGTGCGGGGCCGCGAAGGAGGTCGAGTACAGGTATCCGAGGATGCTGTCGGTCGTCCAGGTCCGCTGGACCGGAACCCGTACCTCCTCGACCTGGTTGAAGGGCGACTCCTCCATGATCTCGCTGTACGGGCGGTTGTGGTGCTGGAAGGTCCCCTGGCCGGCCCGCCGTTCCTCGCCGAGGAACTCCTTGATGACGCCGCGCACGGCTTCCTTCCAGGGGCTTCCCGCCGCCCAGAAGCTGTTGTCGCCGAAGATGGCGACGGCTCCGTCGGGGGCGACCTGTGTGTCAAGGCCGGCTAGGACGGCTGCCTGGTCGAGCCAGTGGAAGGCCCGGCAGATCGTCACGAGATCCGCGCTCCAACCGGACGGCGGGGTGAACTCCTCGGCCGTGCATTCGACGAGCGACAGATTCGTGCCGTCCGGAAGAGCCGGGCGGAGCGCCGATTCGGCCGCGGCGAGCATGTCGGCGTCGTTGTCGATGGCGATGACGTCGTCGAAGCGTTCCAGGAGCGCTTCCACGACAAGGCCAGTCCCGGTACCGACGTCCAGCAGGCGGCGCGGGCGGTTGGTGGACGTCGCCCGGTCCAGGACGTCGGCCACCTCGGCCGGGATGCCCGGACGGTACTGCCGGTAGTAGCCGACGGTGCCGGTGAACAGGCTGCTCATGGGATTTCCTCCGTGCGTGAGAGTGCTTGGACGTGCCGGGCCGCGGCCGGGAGGTCGTCGACGACGAGCACGCCGTGATCAACGATTAGATCCGGCTGGGGAGTTGGACGGCCACGCGATATCCAGACGGCCCCGACTCCGGCGTTGACGGCGCCGACCACGTCGCAGGCCCAGTCGTCACCGATGTGGAGGATGCGCGCCGGATCCACCGCGCAGAGTTCGGCGACCGCGTGGAACGCCCTCCGGTCCGGCTTGGCGTAGCCGATACGGCAGGAGGGGAAGAAGTCGCTCACCCAGGGTGCCGTACGGCGCCGGAGCCCGTCCGTGTCCGCGTCCGCGCAGGTCACGTTGGACAGGGTCACGACCGTCGCCACCTCGCTCAGCACGCGCAGGGCGTCCGTCGTTCCGGGGAACAGCGTGAGGGGCGCAGGTGGTAGGTCCCGGGGGAAGTCGGCGGGTGCGACCTGCAGGGCCTCGCACACGTCGGCCACGACGGCGTCGCCGAGCGACGGCTGCGTGTGCAGGCGGTCGCGCATGATCGCGCGCGCCTGCTGCGCCGGCAGCGGGGATGCCGCAGCCAGCCGCATGGTGAGACCGGGGCCCTCCGCGGTCCCCAGCGTTCCTCCGACGTCGACGCTGATGAGGTGGGGGCGTCGGTGGTTCATGCGGCGCTCCTCGCGGGAGGCAGTGCGGAGACGATGACGGCGATGCGGGCTGCACGGATCTCCCGCGTGGTGGCCTCGGACAGGAAGGTGAGGGCATAGCGCAGTTCCGCGTCGTCCAGGGCCGCGAGGACCCGTCCCTGGGCCTCGGCGGCCGACTCCAGGTCCCCCGGCGCTTTTTGCGGACGCAGGCCGTGCGCCAGGTGCAGGGTCCCGGACCAGTGTGCTTCGAGCGCGGGCAGAGTGCCGGAGTCCGCGGGGTGCAGGACGGTGACGTCGTCCAGGGTCAGGATGCGGACGGAGGTGTTCGTACCGTCCAGGTCGAGACGTCCGGACAGGAAGGTGTCGTGCCCGCCGAGGCGCTCGGTCAGCACCAGGAGCGGCCCGTCGGGCGTGAGCCTCACTGATCCCTCCACTGGGAGGCTTACGGATGTTCGCGGCACGGGGTCCTCCTCGGGATGGTGCCGAGACCGGGAGATTCCGGCAGGCGTAGGTGTCCGTGTTCGGGCCGCCAGGCGTGGTCGTAGAGGTGTTGTCGACCCGGCTCCCACTGGAGGCGGTACTCGATCGCGGGGACGGCCTCGGGGAACGCCGCGGCAAGGTGGGCGCCGGGGACGAGCGAGCGGCCGTGCGGATAGACGGGCACTTCGTGGGCGCGGGCAGCGGCGAGAACTTCGAGGGCCCTGGTGAGACCGCCGCATCCGACGACATCGAACGTCAGGGCCACGGGGCGGGCCGTGTCGAGCACGGTGGTGGTGTCTTCGCGGAGCGAGAGGCGCTCGCCGATGGCCAAGGGCACAGGCGTCGCTGCCAGTTGGCCGTATACCCGGAGATCGTGGCGTGGCAGGGGATCCTCCAGCCAGATCAACGCGGACGGATCGACCAGTTCGGCGAATGCCAGGGCCAAGGAGGGCGACCACGTGCCCACAGCGTCGACGGCGATCCAGGCCCCCGTTTCCTCGGCCGCGTGTTCCACGGCCCGGGCGAGTACCCGTGCCTCCTCCGTCACGTCGTACGGTGACCGACTGCGGAGCCCCCACTTGGTGAAGGCCCAACCGCCTGCCAGAACTTCGCGCAGGACGTCCGACGAGACGGGGCCGGTGAGCTCCCGTGTCAGCCACGACGCGTACGCCGGTACGGATCGGCGCACGGTCTTCGCAGTCAGGAGATCCGCCACCGGACGACCGTCAAGGCGTCCGTGCAGGTCCCACGCCGCGCAGTCGATGGCGCCCATGGCCCACGGGGCATGCGGGTCCGAGCTCACGACCGCCGGCCCCGACAGGCGCTGGCGGAGCGCCTGATGGTCTGTGGCATCGGCTCCGATCACGGCCGGGGCGAGGACCTTGTCCGCGTAGGAGGCGATGGCAGCGCTGACGGGGCCGTACCAGCCCGTCTCCCCGGCCGCGTGGAGGGCGATGAACGCCGTGTCATCCCCTGGGGGTTCGGCATCGCGTATGTCGACGACGTCGATCCGGTCGATGCGGGCCGCGCTCATCAGACCGTCTCCCGAGCCGCGAGAAGGCGATTCGCCGCCCGCACCAGGCCGACGGGGGTCAGGCCCAGCATCTCGGCGAGTTGGGCCTGGGGCATCGGGCCCGTCGGCTCCTGCCAGCCGATGACCTCGGTCGGACGGCGGAGTCTTCCCGCCAACAGCCCCCACACAGCGGCCGGATGGCCGAGGGTGACCACGAGAACAGCGGCATGCCGACCGAAGCACTGATCGATGTCCGCGTCGGACAACCCTCGCGGCCACGTCGTGGGATCACCGAGCACGGTCAGGTCCAGGAGATTCACCACCCGGACGCGGCATCCACGGTCTCCGCGAAGCAGCGGGACCGCCTCGGTAACGACGGCGGCCGGGAGGTCGCCTGCGGTGACGACGGTGATGTCCGGTTCGCCGTCATCGCTCAGATGCGGCCAGATGGCGAGGCCGCACGCCTGCTCCTCGTGCACGGTGTCAGTGGGGTGGGCGGTCGCGGTGTGCTTGCCCGCCACGACGACGTTGACGCCCCCGTCCGAATGGAGCGCCTCCTCCAGAGCGACCGCGGTGCGGGTCGGATCGGCAGGTGTGAGCACGCGGACAGCGGGGTCGCCCATGGCCAGGAGCGCTGTGGCGAAGGACGGATCGCCGTGCGTGAAGACGTTGTTCCAGCCGTACGACGTCAGGAGCAGGTTCAGGCTCGGCAGGACCGGCGCCCCCGCGAGGCGGCGCTGTTTGAGGTGAGCGGCAACCCCGCTCAGCAGCAGCGGAGCGAAGGCTTCGTAGGAGACCAGCACTCCGCGACGGCCGCTGGCTGTCCAGCCGGCGAGCCACTCCAGCAGGACCTCCTCGGCCAGCAGCTCCTTCGCCCACGGTTCTCCGGCCAGGCCCCCGAGACGGTTGGAGGCCAGCTCGTCCGGGCTGAACACCTGGAACCCGCCGTCCGCGACCTGGTCGCGGATCACGGTGGTCACGGCGCCGGCGAACGTGCCAAAGCCCTCGTAGCCGAGCGGCGTTCGGCGCTCGGCCGACTGCTGTGCGGCGTGCGTCGGGCGTAGGCGACACCACCGGGCCGCCGCCATCGCAGCAGCCAGTGCGCCCAGCGGGCGCCCGTCGGGATCGAACAACTCGTGGGGGGTGTACCGGGCGAGCCACCGCTCCAGGAGTTCCAGCTGGTCGGCAACGCGTCCGGGGGCTGACAGCGGGGTCTTGTGGGCGCGCGGGGTGCCGAGAATGCGGCGGCCCTCCACCGTCTCGGGTCCACCCCAGCCCTTCGTGCACCGCAGGAAGACGGCGACACGGCAGCCACGACTGGTCGCGTCCAGGGCCTCCTGGAACACCTCGTGAAAGGCCGCGTGCTCCTCCTCGGAGCCCTCGACGACATGCACCACTCGGCCGTCCCAGCCCTGGCCGCTGGCGTACGCGCGCAGCTGCTCGTCGGTCATTCCTCCGAGCAGGCTTCGACCGCCCATCCGGAATCCGTTGACATGGATGACGGGAAGCACCCGTGCACCCGGCACGATGTCCGCCGCCAGCCACGAGGCCGCCGTCGTGGGCGTCTCGCATTCACCGTCCCCGACGATGGGGACCAGGACGCGGTGGGGCGCGTCGAGCGCGGCGCCCTGGGCGAACGCGAGTGCACCGCCGAGCCGTCCTCCGAGGTAGTCCCCGGCCCACAGGGCGGGATGGACCTCGGCACCGAGCCCGTCGACGTGAGGGAACGCCCGTGAAAGCCGGACCAGGCCGTCCGCGTCGGGCGTGAACTGGGGGCGTATCGCCTGGAGTTCTCCGCTGAGCCAGGCCATCGACAGCTGGACGATCCCCGCGTGGCCGGCGCCGAGGATCGGCACCACGTCCCGGTCCGGGGACGTCCGGCCCGCGGCCAGCGCGACATGGGCCAGTGCCCAGGCCGTTCCCGGAACGGTGCCCCAGTGACCGGAGGGATCGGGCTTCACGTGCTCGTGGCACAGGGACTCGGAGAGCAGCACGTTCCCACGCAGGTGCAGCTGACACACCGAGGCGTACGTCGCGGCTCTCCAGAGGGCATCGGCCAGGACCGCGACGTCGGTCATCGCCCACCGACCAGGCTCTCGCCAGCGAACGTGAAGTACCACAGGGGCCGGTAGCACTCCCACGCCACGGGACGCAGACCGCTGGAGCCCATGATCTCCTCGATGGCTCTACGAGCCTGGAGGTAGAACTCCAGCTCCTCGGCGCCGTCGAACCGCAGCCCGGCCATGATCGAGTTGTGGGCCTGGTACACCTGGAAGTTCGGGAACTCGGTGACGTACGGCGTGAGGGCCTCGACACCCTCGCGGAGTGCTTCGAGGCCGTCCAGGCCGACGATGTACGTGAACGAGGTGTCGTGGCCGACGCGTAGCGCGCGCTGGAGTACCTGCGCCATCTCGGAGGTCGCGAGGGTGGCCTTGCTGGCCTTGAGCAGCAGGTCGCGCCGGGTGAAGCACTCGGCGGTCAGGCGCAGCACGAAGGGGGACGTGTGTGCGGCGATCTCCTCGAACGCCTCCTCGGTACGCAGCACCGAGGTGAGGAAGCCGATCCGTGCGTTGATGCCGTGCTCGGTGAGTACGCTCCGCAGCGATCGGAG
>NZ_JBEYVC010000075.1:0-45583 GCF_040643855.1 Streptomyces sp. NPDC047072
GGGCTGGAGCGAGAAGCCGCCGCCGAGCACGATCCAGGAGTGGGCGCCGTTGACCGTCGAGCCCAGCGGGGTGAGGGAATGGAATTCCGTAAACGGAATTCCGACGGGATGTCAATTCGCGCAAGCGCGAATTGAGGGCACCCGCGCAAGCGCGGGTGCCAGGGCTGGCAGCAAGGGGAAGTGCATCGCGCGCGGGACTGTGTAGCCCCTGGGGTTCCAGGCCACCACCCCCGCAACGGATGTGACGGACCATCGGCCTGACGGGGTGCCGGCCCCACCGCAGTGACGGGCTCCGCTGCGCTCCACCCGAACCCCTCCCCGACTCCCGAAACCGTCCGCTCACGTTCACCAATACTCCGCCAGCATACCCCATGAGCCGTGCGCGTGGGGCGAGATTCGGTCAAGTATCAGCCTACCGGGGGAAGCTGTCGCATGGATGATGCATCACGGGCGCTGATTGTGTAGAGTCTGGGACCAGACACCACTACCCGGCCCGCTACTCACCGCGCCGGACTCTCATTCCGATTACGCGTCGCATTCCGCGAAAAGGAGAACACGGGAATGGCCGTGAAACTGCGTGAACACCAGATTGAGGCCGTAGCCGCCATTGTGCGTGGCCTCGATATCCCGCCGGGCGGCATTCCCTGGAATGGTCTGCGTGGGCAGGTGCACGCCGCGTGCGGGACGGGAAAGACCATCATCGCGGCGGCCTCCGCGAAAAGGATTGTGCCCAAGGGCCGCATTCTCGTGGTGGTGCCGACCCTGGATCTTCTGGCGCAGACCGTGAAGGCGTGGAGCGAGGCCGGGCACAAGGGGCCGGCGGTCATGGTGTGCTCGCCGCTGGACGACCCGGAGCTGTTCCACCTGGGGGTGCGGTGCACCACCAACCCGGTGCAGCTGGCGCTGTGGCACTCGGCAGGGCCGGTGACCATCTACGCCACCTACGCGTCGCTGGGCGTGCTCGTGGAGGCGTTCGAGGGCGTCTACGGCCAGCAGCTCGCTCCGGTGGACCTGGCGGTGGTCGATGAGGCGCACCGAACGTCGGGCTCGATGGGTAAGGCGTGGGCGGACATCCACGACCAGACGAAGATCCCGGCGTACCGCCGGCTGTACCTGACGGCGACGCCTCGGATCTGGCAGGAGCGGCCTCCGCACTGGGAGGTCGCCGAAGGGGTGCGGGACGCGCTGCCGCAGGAGATGGCGGCCTCCATGGACGATGAGGCCGTGTTCGGGCCGGTGCTCTACAAGCTCTCGCTGGCGTCGGCGGTGTCGCGGAAGCTGCTGGCGCGGTACCAGATCATCGTCCTAGAGCTCCAGGACCCGGTCGTCACCCCGGAGAAGCTGATGGGCGAGGAGCGGCACACCGAGGAGGTCCGCGGGCAGCGCCTGGGCGCCCTCCAGGCCGCGCTGCTGCACACGATGGAGCAGCACAACCTCCAGACCTGCATCACCTTCCACCACCGGACCATAGAGGCCGCGGCGTATGCGGAGGGCCTGGAGCGCGTGGCCAAGCGGCTGCACGCCGACCAGCCCGAGAAGTACCCGGCTCAGATCTGGGCGGACTGGCTGTGCGGCGAGCACGTCCCGGAGCGCCGGCGCGACGTCCTGGGCAAGTTCGGGACCACCGCCCGGCGGGCCGTGCTCTCGAACTGCCGCGTCCTGGGCGAGGGCGTGGACATCCGGGCCGTGGACTCGGTGGCCCTGTTGGACCCCAAGGGGGCTCCGCACGACATCGTGCAGGCGATCGGTCGCGCGCTGCGTCAGAAGCCCGGACAGGGAAAGCTCGCCTCTTTGATCGTGCCTGTATTCCTCCAGCCCGATGAATCGCCGGAGGATATGTTCACCTCCGGTTCGTACCGGCCTTTGGTGAAAGTTCTTGAGGGTCTGCGGGCTCACGATGAAGAGGCCGTGGAATTGCTGGCGATCCCGCAGGAGCCTCAGAAGGCTGCCGTGCAGCCCTCCGAATACATTGGTGCTGCGCCCGCCGATAATGAGGAAGAAACCCGTCTGCTGCTCCGTTTTGCGGCTCCGCGTGATCCGGTGATGGTCGCGGACTGGGTCAGCTTCAACGTGATCGACACGGAGCGGCAAGACTGGGCGAGGGGCTGGGCGAAGCTCAAGGAGTTCACGGAGCGTGAGCACCACGCATTGGTGCCGTACGAGCACAAGGAGGGCGCGTTCCCGCTGGGGACCTGGGTCGCGGAGCAGCGGCGGGCGTACGGGGCCGGGCAGATGACCGGCAAGCGCGCTCAGCGGCTGGAGAAGCTGGGCATGGCCTGGTCGGCGGCCGACGCGCGGTTCCAGGAGAACCTAGCAGCCGCCCGGGTGTACTACCAGGAGCACTGGACGCTGTGCGCTCCCCGGTCGGCGGCGGCGCTGGACAAGCCGGTGGGGCAGTGGCTCTCGAATTTGCGCCGTCCGGGTGCGCTGGCCGAACACCCGGAGTGGGAGGCCGCGTTGGAGGCCTTGGACGAGGACTGGAACCCCGAGTGGCCTGCGGAGTGGCAGCGGCATTACGCCACGCTGCGCGAGCTGCTGCGTGATGAGGACGGCCCGGCGGAGGTCCTGCCCGGCTTCACCGTGCACGGGATGGACGTGGGCAAGTGGCTGGCCCGGCAGCGTAGGCCCGAGGTGTGGGCGGCCCTGGCCGACGGGCAGCGCGAGCGCCTGGAGGCCGTCGGCGTCACCGTGCTCGCCGCGGCCCCGGCCCCGGTGGAGCCGGACGTGTCTGCGGAGCCGTCCACGGCGCCCGTGAGCGCCTTCGAGAAGGGCGTTGCGGCCCTGGTGCAGTACAAGGCCCGCACGGGCTCTGTGACGGTCCCCAGGGGCCACGTAGAGGCATTGCCGGATGGGTCTGAGGTCCGGCTTGGAGTGTTTCTCAGCAACAGCAAGAGCCGTCGGGCCAAGCTGACCGTCGACAAGCTCGCCGCGTTGGCCGGCCTCGGGCTGGAGTGGGCGGCCACGGAAGGAGCGGCGTGATGACCGCGCCCGAGGAAGAGCGGCGCGTGCAGGAAGCCGTACGGCGGCACGCGCGCACCAGGGCCTTCGCGGAGGCGGAGGACGTCATCTCGGCTGTGCTGTCCGACCCGAGGGTGCAGGAAGCGCGGACCCGGGTGGGGGCGGCGGAGACGGAGTTCGGCATGGAGCTCCAGGCCCGCCTCCAGCCGTTCCAGGACCGCTACGACCGGGCCGTGGCGGAGGGCGACGCGGACCGGCTCACCGAGGTCTGCGCGGGCAAGCACGGCCGCTGGGGGCGGATCTGCGTGTTGCCCGACGGTCACGAGACCTCGATGGAGGAACCGCACTGGGGCCGCAGCAGCGAGGGCCGGCCGATCGCGTGGGTGGGCAGCGCACCCGACGGCTGGTGAGTGCGCCGGGCCGCGATGCAGCGCGACAGCACTCCGGCCAGTTGCCAGACGTCGTCCGCCGGCGGCGTGGCCCATCTTCAGTAGTCGACCGGGAGCAACAAGGTCAGCACCACCTCTGACTGGTCCCCGGGGTGCATCTCTACGTGCAACTGGTCGTGGGGGACCGGGAGTTGCCCGGAGATCGTGGACAGGCCGGTGACCACTCCGCTCTCGCTCTCGGGGTACATGTGGGCGACGGTGCGTCCCACCTCGGTCAGGACCATCTCCAGTCGGTCCTCCTGGTCGCCGACGTACATGGCCCATGCCGTCGTGGTGACGCCGACGGCGAAGGGGAGCCCGGCGGTCTGCAAGGCGAGGGCCGGCACGTCGACCAGCACGCCGGATTCGATGAGTTGCGCCCTGGTGGAGGTGGGTGGCACCGGGCCCGATGGTCCTTTGTTCATGTCCATGAGGGTCTCTCGGTTGGTCGGTAAACGTCGTCACCCACATGGGCGACAGGGAGGGCTCACGACGTTATCGGGCCCCGCCGGAAGGTGTGCGGTGTCGTCCCAGGGGCTACACGCACTTGAGTGCGATGCCGTGGGCTCCGAGTTGCGGCATCGCACTGGTGTGCGTGTAGGCCCTGGGATCTTGGCCGCTCCCCTTGCTCGAACTACGTGGCGGCCGGGAGGGGTTCGGTGAGACGGTCCAGCCGCGTGTAGAGCGACCGTACAAGTCGGGCGCGGTTCTGAACGCGGCGAACCGTGCCTTCCAGCGCTGGGGATGTCATGGCGGATTCCCCGAGGTCCGGGCCGTGGTTTGTCCGTCCAGCGTCACCTTGTGGGGACTGGGCGAAGGGACGACTGGTCACCGTCGTCGGCGAAGAGCTCGACTACGAGGGTCCTGGTGGCAACCAGGGCGAGTTCCAGGTTAAGGAGCCGGTCGGCGGCGGAACGCCGGTCCTCCTCACCCTCGATGTGGGGACGGACATCGGTCCAGAGGGTCCGCAGTACCGTCTTGGCCTGCTCAACGAGGCCGAGAGCTGTCTCCTCACTCATGTTGCGTTCCCGAACCCCTACCACCAGAGCAGCGAGCAGTGTGGCGGCGTTCTCTACGTGCCCCGGTCCCAGCGGTCGCCCCTCCGACAAGCAGTCCAGCCATCGCCGGAGCAGGTCGAGGTCGTAGGAGATCTGGTCCAGCAGGTCCAGGATGTTGGTGACGCGACCGTTGACGTCGTTGACGCGGGTGCTGTGCCGTACTGATCCGTTCGGGTAGATCTCTCGTTGGAGGGCCGCTTCTACTGGGATGCCAGCGAAGTCGGTGACGCTGCCGTCCGGGCCGATCTTCCAGCTAGGGGGCTGGCGGTCTCCGCGCTCGGGGACCGTCACCTGGGCGAACAGGACCGCGCGGCCTGCGTCGAGGTCCAGGCTCTCCTCCACGGCGGTCAGCACCGCTTCATCCGCGGACCGCAGCAGAGCATCGAGTTCGGCGTCGCTGTCGAAGTGGGTCATCGCTCGCCTCCGTCGTTCGCGCTGAGCAGGATCGTCTTGAGCCGGGCGCGGCCGCGGCTCAAGTTCTGCCGTACGGCTTCGTGGGTCATGTCGAGAGCGTCGCCGATCTCACTGGTCGCAAAGCCGTCCAAGTGCCAGGCGAGGACAGCGCGTTGCAGGGGTGGAAGGGCTGCGAGGGCGGCGTAGACGCGGGCCTCTTCTTCTTTGAGTTCCGCTGAGCGGTGGGGGCAGATGCCGCCCGGCAGTTCCGGGACGTCGTCGGTGAGGTCCTCACGGCGCGCTGGCTGGCGCAGGTAGAGGCGGATAGCGACCTTCCGGAGCCAGGCGGCGGGGTAGTCGATGGTCTCCCACTTCACGAACGCTTCGGCGAAGGCGGCCTGGGCGGCCTCTGCTGCTTCGTGGCCGCTGGCGCCCTGCCGCAGCAGGTGCCGGACCAGGTTGGGCATGTGCTGCTCGTAGAACTGGGCGAACTCCACCCGGGCGACGCTGCCACGCTGCTGTGGTGGGGCCACCGGAATGCGCGGCTCTGGCGCAGACTCAGCAGGTGCGTGGCTGATCGTGTGCCGTCGGAAGGGCTCCAGTTCGAGCTGTGCGGTCTCCAGATGGATCTCGAAGTCAGTCACGGGCGTCTCCGCCGGACGCGCCGATCTCGATGCGCAGTTCCTCGCCGGCCCTGCGTTCGGTGACCTTGCTGCCCGGCGGCAGGGCACGGACGCGGTCGCTGGCGCCCTGCTGGGTGAGGCGGGCCATCTGGACCTGCGTCCGGCTGCGGATCCACTGGTAGAGCAGCCGTGCGCTCAATATCGCGCCCAGTGCCGCTAACCCGATCGCTGTCTCTGGCAACCTGTCCCCCTCGAGCTGCTTGTGGCGCCCGGTGCGCCCGTCACATCAAGGGAGTGCCAGCAGGGCCGGAAACCGTGACATCGGGCCTTATGTGACGTGCGTCTCGTGCCGTCGGTGAGTCGGGGGCCTGTCCCAGTTCCATCGCCTGGTTGTCCTCCATACACCGGGCCCCGGGGATGTCTTCTCCCCCCGGGGCCCGTGGCGTGTCCGGGACCGGTCAGTAGGCGCCGGTGGCCCGCCCGAGGGCTTCGGGGTCGGTCAGGGTCAGCACCTGCGTCTGGTGGGCGGTGCTGCCTTGGACGACGTGGACACGGCCTCGGTTCAGGCGCCCGCGGTGCTGGGGTGCGGGGCGGGCCGCCGGAGCGAGCCTGCGCCAGGTGCTGGTGGGAACCCGTCCGAGGATGACGGTGTCGAACTGCTCGCGGCCTTCCGGTCCGAGGGCGTTGAGGGTGGGGTCGCCGTCGAAGAGCACGTTCATGCGGGCCATGGTGCCGGCGAACAGGACGTCGATCAGCGCGGTGATGGCCGGGGACTCCTGCGGGTCGCCCGGCCGGCGGACCGTCTCCCAGTGGCGGGTCAGCCTCCGCAGGGTGGCGTCGCCGTTCTCGAACACGACCACCAGGCGCAGCAGTCCGACGTCGCTGCCGTGGCGGTCGATGACGTCGATGCGGCGCCGGACCTCGGTGGCGAGGCCGACCAGGGCGTCGTGGATGTCGGTGACGTCGGCGCGGTACGTCACCGTCGGCAACCCTCGTGCCCACGGCTGGGAGATCCGCTTCATGTCGAGGACCAGGGCGTGGGCGCCGTGGTGCAGGAACTGGGCGGTGAGGGTGCGCAGGATCGTTGAGCTGCCGCCACCGCTGCACGTGGTAACCCGCACGTGCGCGGCATCGTCCAGGTCGATGGCGACCGGCTGTCCGTCGGTGCCGACGCCGATCAACGCCTTCGAGGCGGGCAGGGTGTCCAGCGTCTCGCGCACGGGGGCGGTGAGGCGGAGCAGGTCCGGGAGCATCGTCATGGTGGGTCGTTCCTTTCAAAGGGGTGGGTACGCCTGGTGAACCGGGAGTTCTCCGGGCCGGGGCTGGACCGTGGCGGTTCAGTCCAGGTCTGTGGTGCCGACGGCGGCGCGGGGCCGGTTGCGTGCCCAGCGCTTCAGGTCGCCGACGCGGTAGAGGAGTTCTGCGCCGCGCTTGGCCGCGAAGGCCGGGAAGGTGGGGTCGTGGGCGCGGGCGTAGCGCAGGGCGGCGAGGGTGATTTCCGGCAGGTGGTGTTCGTGGGCCTCGCGCAGCCCCACCGCCTGGTCGTCGTCGACCGCGACGGCGGCCGCGGGCTGTGCGGCGGGGAGAGTGGGCTGTGCGGCCGTCTGCGGTGCGGTGGGCAGGGTCGGCGGCACGTCGTCCACGGTGGCGGTGGTGGAGCCGTCGGCGGCCTTCTGGAGCTGTTCGGGGGCGGGTTGGGGCGGGGTGGCCGACCGGGTCTTCGCGGTGGGTGGCGGGCCGGTGGTGGCCCACTCGCGGGCTTCGGCGTCGGTGAAGAACAGCACCTGCGTCTCGCTCGCGCTGCCGCCGATGACGACCTGGGCGCGGCCGTGGTGCTTGGTGGACTTCGGCGCCGGGTGGACCTCGGGGGCGAGCATGCGCCAGGCGTTCATGCTGTAGCGGGCGAGGATGCGGGTGGCGAACTGCTCGCGGACCTCCGGGCCTCCGAGGGCGCGGGCGGTGGCGGACTGCGCGACCAGGAGCACGTGCATGCGGACCTGGCGGCCCATGTAGAGGACCTCGTTGAGCGCGTCGATCGCCGGGGAGACCTTCGGGTCGCCGGACTCACGGAGCCTCTCCCAGTAGCGCGCCAGCTGCTTCAGCGTCGCATTGACCTCTTCGAGGAGGATCAGCAGCCTGGGGCCGATGGCGTCCACGGCGTCGATGCCGAGTTCCTCTGCGACGCGCACCCGGCGCCGGCCTTCCATGCCGAGCTCGATCAGGGCGTCGTGGATGTCGGCGATGTCGGCGCAGTAGGTGACGCCGGGTATGCCGCGCGCCCAGGGGTGGGAGATCCGCTTGTAGTCGAGGATGTAGGCCTGTGAGCCGTTGTGGAGCATCTGGCAGGTGATGCAGCGCAGGGTCACCGACTTGCCGCCGCCGGTGGAGGCGTTGACCAGGATGTGCGGCGAATCGGCGTCCAGGTCGACGGAGATGGTCCTGCCGCTGGTGCCGATCCCGATGACCGGCGCGGACTCCGGCGCCTTGGCGACCAGCTCGCGCACCTTGGGGTCCTTGAAGGCGGCCTTGGCCGGGGGCTTGCGGGTCTTCTTCACCAGCACGTACGGCGTGCGGCCCTCGGGGTGCCAGGAGAACGTCACGCCCTCCAGGGCGAGCTTCTGGGTGATGAGGTCGGCGACCAGGTCGCGGGAGAAGGCCAGGTGCGTGGGCAGGTCGACGCGTATCCGGGCGTCGTCGTTGCTGAAGTTCTTCGGGACGTGGAGGTAGCGACGGGGGTCGGTCTGCTCCGCCAGCCCCAGCGGCCGGTAGAGCGCTTCGTGCAGCGGGACGACCCACTCCCGCATCAACTCCCGGCGCTCACGGGTCAGCCAGCCGTACGCCAGTCCGCCGGCGGCCGCGGTGGAGGCCGCGCCGATCCCGCCCGACTGGAGCGTCTGCAGGGTGACGTCCCGGTGCTCCCACCAGGACCGGGCCGTCTCCTGGTTCTCCCAGGTCCACCACCCGCCCGACCCCGCCGCGCTGACGAAGGTCATCCGGAAGGTCAGGCGCTGCCACCCGGCCCGGTACGACGACCTCGAGACGCGGCCCTCCACCTTCGGCAGGACGCGGGTGGCGGACCGCAGGAACGTGGCGTTGGTCCGCTTGATGCCGTCCATGTCCCGGCCGCCCAGGAACCGGCCGATCCCGAACATCACGGCTTCGGCGGTCTCCTCAACCTGCCGGTCGAACTTCGTCTGCGCCATCGTCGTCCAACGCCCTTCGTACACGGGTGTGCTGGGGCGTGGCGGTGCCGCCGGAAGCGGACCCCCACGCCGGACGACGAAGGTAGGGCGGTTCCCCTGTGGATAGAGTTCGCCGCCGGAGCGGCGACCTGTGGATATTTTTCGGCGCGAAGAATGACAATCCGTCTTGAAGACGACAAGCCAGGGTGAAGCGGGCCGGTCTCCGAGGACACGAGACGCTGTCGACGGTCGGTGTGGCGGGGGCCGGCGCAAGGCCGCCGGTACTGCTGGGGTCGGCCGAAGAGGCTGCCGTACGGATCGGCTACGCCGCCAGCGGCCCCCTGTGGGAACTAGCCGCCGCTGCTTTCTCCGTTCCTCTCTTCCCTGGCCCGGTTGCGCCGCCTTCGTCCGGCTGTGGTGAGACCAGCCGTGGTCAGGGCCACGAGCAACGCGGACGGCAGCTGGGTGAGCAGGCCGCGACCGATCTCGGCAGCGATCTCGTACAGCGACATGGGGTTCTCCGTGTTCATCGGCGAGTGATGACACGTTTGTAGGTCGGTGCCGCTCGCAGGTGGCGCGAAGTGATCGACGTCGGACGAGGTTGCGGCCACGTGCGGCAAAAGCCCTGATGAGGAGCCGCCGCAACTTCTACGATCTGCCGAAATTGCGGAGCATCGAGGGGGAGTTATGGCCGACCCAGGCAGGGCGCGCACGCAGGAAGAGTTCACCCAGGCGCTTCGGCAGTTGGTCTCCGAGACCGGCAAGAGCCCCGAAGACATCGCCAAGAAGGCCGGCCTCTCGGGGAACACGGTGCGCGGCATCACGGCGGGGAAGAACTGGCCGCAGCAGCGCACCCTGGAACAGCTGGTCCGCGCCTGCGGCCAGGACCCCAGGCCCTGGGTGAATGCGTGGTCACCGCTCAACGACGCCCGGCCCCGGGCGGAGCGGGGCAACGCCAAGAACGTGCAGGAGCAGATCGACGCGCTCGGAGCCGAAGTGGACCGGCTCCACGGCCAGGTGCGCTCCCTTCAGGAGTCCCTGGAACAGGGAGAGATGGGAGACCGGCGCCGTGAGCGTCGCATAGCGGACGCCTACTTCGACTTCCTGGCCACGATGCCGACCCCTGAATTCCGGCGGGCGGAGTTAGAGAAGGTCGGAGAGATGAGGGCGCCGTCGCCTCTGCTCAACTACTCGGAGCCCGCCTACGGGGTCACCGAGGTGAGCTTCTTCCTCGATAAGGTGAAGGAACTTGCCACCGCGGATGGCCTTCCTCAACTGGCCCTCTATCTGGCCACCAGCCCGTTGCTCCGAGCCTTCATCACCGTCCCCGCGTACGAGATGAAGGACCACGACAGGGTCTTCGACTACGTCAAGAGCGATGTGGATACGTACCTTGCCAAGCTCCGGGCTTGTGTCCACCAGTACCTGCGCGACTGCACGGACGACCAGCCGTCTACGCAGACTGGCGGCGGCGCAGTTCCTCGGACCAGTCCCGCAGCGGGCCTTCGAGAGTGAGGTTGTCCCCGCGGCTCACGGTCTGGAGCAGCTGGGCGCACACGGTCGCTTCGGCGGCGAGGCCGGCCGGGCTGCCCAGCACAGGGAAAGCGTCGCGGACGCGGGCGGCGGTGCCCGGCTTGAGCAGCGTGTAGGCGTAGAGCGTGGCGGCGTCCAACCCCTCTGGGGCGCGGCCCCATGCTTCCCAGTCCAGGATCCGCAGGGGTGCCGTGAGGTTCGCCCAGTGCAGGTCGCCGTGGGCGGTGGTCCAGCAGAGCGCGGCCGGGGCCGGGATGCCGACGAACTCGGGGATGGCGCGGTCCATGTACTGCTGCCGTACGGCGACGCGGTCGGTGTCGACGGCTGTCACCTTCTCCAGCGTCCCGGCGAGTCCGGTCCACCAGGAGTCCGGCAGTTGGAGGTCGTGCTGGAGGACCGGGTCGTCGGACAGGACCGGCTCATCGACACGCGACGACAGCTCCGCCCGGTAGGCGATGCTGTCGTCGACGACGTCGTGGACGGCCAGGAGGGCGGGCTTGTGGCCGTCGAGGTCGCCGAAGGCGTGCTGGGCATCGAGGGCGCCGTCCCAGAGCTTCCCCGCGGCCTTGTCCTCCGGCGCGGACACCAGGCGCAGCCATACGGCCTCGCCCGTGGCGGTGCGGGCCGGGGCACCCAGGGTGCGCCCGGCCCAACCCCAGAACTCCGCGCCCGGCTCCACCTGAACGTCCAGGGCCTTCGCGGTGTGCGCGTGGTGGGCGCGCATGCGCTGTTCGGTATCCGGGTCAGGGGGAGGCGAGTACATCAGTGATCTCCCGCAACTTGGCGGTGGTCAGGGAGGGTTGGGCGACGGCGTCGGCCGCCTCCTTCCAGTGTGGCGCACCGGAGGCTGCGAGAAGGACGTTTGTCACTCCTGGGCATGACGCGACGGCGAGGACGCACGCCTGTGCGGGGGCCAGGCCCGGCCGGATGAGGTCGGCGAGCTCCTGGTCGACCATGCCGGGGAGCTCCCCGCCGTGCAGCGGGGCCGACGCCATCACCCGCAGGCCCGCGTCCGCGGCGGCCGGGAGCGGGCCACGGCCGTGAAGGGCCTGCACGATCGGCGTCATCATCACCAGGCTGACCGGCAGCTGGAGGGCGACCAGGTGGTGCTGTCCGCCGGCGGCTTCGGCGGCCAGGGCGAGCAGCTCCCCGACCGTGAACGCCTCCTCCTCCAGGCCCGCCCACGTGGCAACGCCGTACCCGGTCACGTGCCCGGCCGCCACGGCTTCCTCGAGGACGGTGAACGCGTCCCGGATCGCCTGGTGCAGGGCGGGGCGGTCGCCGGGGTGGGCGCGCTCGGGGTTGTGGAGCAGGACCAGGTCCAGCCGGTCGCGTCCGAGCTGGGCTCGGTTGCGGCCGGTCTGCCAGCGCACGTAGCCGGGGGCGAGGCTGTGCCCGGCGGCGGCCTGGTCCTCGGTGAGGACACCGTCGTTCACGGCGTCGGCGCCGGTGGCCGCGGTGAAGTACCCCGTCTTGGTAGAGACGTTCAGGGACGGGTGGGCGGCCAGGGCCGGGGCCAGCAGGATCTGTGCGCGGCCGGTGGCGTAGTTGGGGGCGGTGTCAATCCACGCGCCGGAGGCGGCCGCGCGGGCAGCCGCCTCCGGGATCGCCTGGCACCGGTAGGTACCGAGAGCGAGTTGTGCGGTCACAGAAGACTCCCCACCGTCGCGGCCTGCCCGGCAACGAGCTCTTGGACCAGGGCGGCGACGTCCTCCAGGGCGAGGCCGGCCGTGTCGGCGAGCGCGGCCAGGTCCACGGTGCGGCCGTCGACCAGCGGGCGCAGCACCACCTCCGCCGCGGGCGCGAACTCGTACACGGTGCCGGCGGCCGACAAGGTCACCATGTCCTCGCCGACGTCCAGCACGGCGCGGGCGGTGGTCAGCCTCACCCGCAGAGCGCCGTCGGCGGGGACGGTGTCGATGTGCGGCAGGCTCGGCACCATCCGGCCGACGGCCTGTCCGTCCATCGCCGTCCGGTAGCGGGTGAGCAGCGTCGGGTCGTCCAGCAGTTCGGCGAGCCGCTTGCGCATCCCGTCCACGGCGTCGGCCTGGACGTCCGGTGCGGCGAGCAGTGGCAGGTCGCGCCTCCAGTCCTCGTGCGTGAGCAGCTGCTCGGACACCCACGTCATCAGGTCGGTGGGGGTGTGGGTCTGCAGTCCGCAGGTGACGTGTAGGGAGCGGGTGCCCTGGTCGGCAGAGACCGCGTGCCACACGCCGCGCGGCACGTACAGGACGTCGCCCGGCCACAGGACCAGGTCGGCGACCGGCTCGGTGGGCGCCTCGCCGGGATCGTCGATGTCGCGGTAGAGCGGGTACGGGCGGGTGGTGCCGTAGATCCGCCACCGCTTCGCGCCGTCCAGCTGGACGATGACCGTGTCGTGATCGTCCCAGTGGACGCCGAAGCCCTCGGTGGCGCTCCAGGAGGCGTAGAGGTTCGCCTGTACGCGGGTGTGCAGTTCGCGCTCGATCGCTTCGCAGAGGCGGGCGAGGGGCGGGTGGAGTTCGTCGACGCTGTCCAGGGCGAGGGAGGCGCCCTCCTTCAGGCGGGCGTGCAGTTCGGCTGGGTGGAGGCGGTGCCACACCGTGTGGCGGCGGGTGGCCACCGGAGCGGTGTAGCCGCCGACCAGCAGCGTCTCGCCGTCGCGGGACAGTCGCATGCGCGGCGGCTCAAGCCGGTGGGCGGCGAGGATCTGGTTGAGGTCGTCGAAGGTCATCAGTCCGGCGACATCGAGGGCGCCGGGTACGTGGCGGTGTTCGCGGTGCAGTGCCTGGGCGAGGAAGCCCTCGCCCAGGCACGCCGCGATGGACGTGTGCGTCATCGCGTCAGGGCTCCCGGTCCGTCAGTCGTTGCCGTCGCTCTTGCCGGTGCCGCCGCCGTCCGAGGGGATGGCGTTGCGGCCCCGGGCGGCGACGATCGACCGGCGGGAACGGACCAGGCCGCCGGTCGACGGCCCGGACGTGGCGGGCGGGGGCGTGGCGGGACTCTGCATGGAATCCTCCTGCGGGGTTGATAGCCGGGCCCTGGATGGCACAGCCGCGAACACCCCCAGTACAGCCACGGCAAGCCCTGGCGATAACCCCGTCATGGGGCCCCCACGGTGGGTATGGTCATGAGGCTGACGCAGCGTCATTCCACGGGCTTTCAGGGGGACTTGTGGACGACTTACCGCCGTCACCTGCCCAATTGCCACGCCACCTGCTGACCGACCCCGGGTTCGTCCGGGCCCTGCACGAGCGGGACTTCACCACGGTGTTCGCGACGGCCCACGGCGCGGGGATCTCCTTCAACCGAATCGCCGAAGCGTGCGCGCTCAAGTCCGATCGCGTCAGCCAGATCGCCCGGGGCGCCGCATCTGTCACCGCGCTGGCAACTGTCGAGCGAATCGCCGACGGTCTGCGCATTCCCGGTGCCCTCCTGGGCCTGGCTGCGCAACCCTGGGAGGACACCGCCGTTCTCAGCACGGAGTCCCACCATGGAGATGATCCGATGAAGCGCCGCAACCTGCTGCGTGGCGCGCTCGCCGCCGGCCTCACCGCTCCGGCCCTCGCCGCGCTCACCGCCGCCCGGACCGACGTCGACCAGACCCTCTCCCCCAACGTGCCCCAGGACCTGGCCGACCTCGAGGCCGCAGCCGAGAGCTACGGGTACGGCTACCACGGCCAGCAGCCCACCCGCGTCCTGGCCGACCTGGTCACCGACTTCACTACCCTGCGCCCGCTGCTCACCGTCCCGCAGCCCGCCCCGGCACGGGCGCGGCTGTGCCGCACGGCCGGGCAGATGGCCGGGATGACCGCGATCGTCTTACACGACCTGGGCAGCCGCCGGGAATCCCGCGCCTGGTTCAACACGGCCGCCCGGGCGGCCTCCGAATCCGGCGACGGCCAGCTGTACGCCTGGGTCCGGGCGCGCGAGGCGATGGTCCCGCTCAACTACGGTGCCCCGAAGGCCGCCGCCGGCCTCGCCGAACAGGCCCGCCACGCTGCCGGGAACCGGCCGACCGCCGCCGCGGTGTTGGCGGCCGCCGTCGCCGCCCGCGCCTACGCCCTCAACCACCAGCCCGAGCAGGCCCGCGCCGCGCTCGCCGCCGCTGACGCCCTGATGGAACGGCTCCCCGAGGGAGAACGGTCGGATACGTGGCTGACGTACGGCGAGCAGAAACACCACGTCCACTTGAGTCACGCCTACACCACCCTCGGGGACACGGCCCGCGCCCGTGAGAGCCAGTTTCGCGCCCTGGAACTGTCCGCGCCGACCAGCACCATGACGCGCACCCTGCTGCACATCGACGGCGCTGCCTGTGCTCACCACGACGGCGACAGCGAAGAAGCGTGCCGCCGTACGGTCGCCGCTCTGAACGGACTGCCCGGCGACTACCGCACCGGCCTGTCCACCGCCGTGCTCTGGACTTGTACGAGGCGATCCCCACCGAGCACCAACACGAACGCGCCGTACGCGAACTGCGGGACGTCCTCGCTGCCTGACAACGCCCCGGCGGGCCAAAGCGGCTGGCCCGTGGACGGATGCAGGCCAAGTTTCGTGGGAGTCCCGCACCTGCTGGCGGCGTGATCGGTACAACGGGAGGTGCAGAGCCGGTCTACGGGAAGAGGGGCCTATGACAGACCACGAACAGCAGCGCAGGCGCAAGCAGTTCCTCCAGGGCGGCGAGGACGTTCAGGAGATGTGGGCGCGGGAGATCGCCGCTCCGGACGGGCCGCTGCCGGGAGCCGTGCTCGATGTGCTGGAGCACGGCACCGGCTGGCTCGGTCACGTGCAGCTGGTGACCGGACGACCGGCCAGCGACATCGACAAGGCCGCGGCCGCCATCGAGGAGGCGTGGGACCTGATGCCCGGGTCGGTGGTGGTCGACTCAGGCGGCAGCGGCGCGGAGCTCTGGGTCTTTTACCGTCCCTCCGCCGCCCGGCACCACCGGCTCCGGCCGATGGGCGTCAGGCATCCCGGCAAGCTGGACGCCGACGGCCTGTTCGACGGCGCGGCGAGTCATCTGCAGGACTGGGCGAACCGGTACGCGCACTCGTGGAAGGCGATGCGCGGCGGCGGTCAGGTCGACATGGAACGCTTCCTGCGCCGTCTGGCCCGCCTGGAGGCCGGGCTGACCGACTGCGCCCCGTACGCCAAGCCCGGGGTGCTCGCCGGGATCATAGAGAAGGCCGGTCTGCCCTACGAGAGCCTGTCCGAGGACGTCGCCTACGCGATCGGCATGGAGTCCCGGCGCGCATCGGGAGGGCAGGGCTGATGGCCGTCATGGACGTGTGGGTGGAGCTGCACAGCGAGGCCCGGGGAGTGCGGGTGGTGCGGGCCGACACCATCGAGCAGGTGTGGTGGGACGTGAAGCAGCCCGAGTTCCTGACCGTTGCTCTCCGGGGCGGGCAGGAGGTCCGCTAGGACGTGCGGGCTGGATTCCCGGCCGACGACATCGAGGAGGACGAAGCCGCGGACCTCTGCACCACGCTGGTGGAGCGCGTCGCCGAAGCCGCCGACAACGGCGGGCCCCGCATGGTGTGGATGGCCCGTGACGAGGACACCAAAGGCGTCACCTGGAAACGAGGGCCCCTGATCGAGCAACGCACCCGCTGACAAGCAGGCACGCGCTCCGGACCCGGTCATCCGGTGGGAGGACCGGGCCCCGCTGCTGCGGAGATCCCTCTCAGCGAGTCTCGATCGCCCTGCGGACGCACCACCCTGTTCTGCACTGCGAGGAAGCGCCGGCGGGCGCGCTGCTGCTCGAGGTGGACCGCGCCCTGGACCTGTACGAGGCGATCACCAGCACCACCGCGAACGTGCTGTACGGGAACTACGCGGCGTCGTGACCGGCTGAGAACGACGGCTTCCACAGAGGGCGGGCCAGGCCGGTCCCTCCGCAGTGGCAGCAGTTCCCCTCCCCGGGGCCACTGCCCGCGCCAATGTTGCCGAGGGCGTCCCGTGTGAGCCGGGTGAGGCCCTCTACATGGGCGCTGTGCAGCGGCAGTTCCTGCCGCACGCCGATCATGAGCTCCAGTGCGACGTCGGGCACGAGCGCGTACTCGCCGAGCTCGCCGTCCCCGGCGAGGCGGCGCGACACCGTTTCGATCACGTCGTGAAGGCGGCTCACCGGCTCGTCCTCGAACAGTTCCACCCGCGCCGAGACGACGATGTCCTCCGGCTTCACGATCGACAGCCGTGCCGACGGCCGCTCGAACGGCTCGATGAGGCCGACCGGCTCGGGATGGGTTGCATGGAGGCGGGCCATCGCGTGCCACAGGTCTCCTGGGTCGCCGTACCTGATCGGCGCGTTCGTGTTCGGCTGGGTGCTGTGGTGCGTGTGAAACCTCATGGCTGCCTTCCGGTTGATGACGTCGGAATACCTGAGTACGCCGTGGTCCGGGCGCAGTGCGCGTCCGGACCCTCGTCATCCCGCAGGGTGGCGCAGCGACTTCGGGAGCCGTCCCGGCTGGCGCCACCGGCCTGGTCCGCTGTCGCGCGCCGGACCTGTACGAGCGATCCCCGCCTAGCACCACCGGTTTCGTGCCGTGCGGGAGTTGTGGGACGTCCCCACCGCCCGGGAGAGGGACGGGATCAGGGAGAGCCCATCACCACCAGCGCCCCGTCGCCCTCCCGCCGGGTCTCACGTACTTGCAGGCCCGGAGACGAGTAGAGCAGCGCATCTCCGTCGTAGAGGCGGTACTGGTACCACGTGGCCCGCTCCAGGTCGCGGCGCTGCTGCGGGTCGCCGTCGGGCAGCACGAGCTCAACGAACCCGTTGCCGTCGACCAGGACGCCACGCGACGTGATCTTCCCGGTGATGGTCGCCACGAAGGTGGTGGCCAGGATCTCCACCCTGTCGCCGTGCATCGGGATGGGGCCGGGGAAGTCGGTCACGCCGTCACCCCCGCGAGGGGCACTTCGGTGATCAGGGCCTCGGAGAAGCTGTCCACGGTCAGGTGATGTCCTCGTACTCGGGGGCTGCTGGCCTCGCCCATCCTTGCGGTGCCGCATCCGTCTGCGCCACTCCCCTGCCGGAGCGGCCTGCCTACTGTGGGGCGGTGAAGACGCCTTCCGATGACGCTGCCGGGCCCGGGCAGGTTCCTGTGCCCGTGAGGGTCGTGCTGCCCGCCGATCCTCTGCTCGGGACCGAGCAGCAGGAGATCGTCGCGCGGCTGTGGAAGCGGCGGCAGACCGAGACGGGCTGGGTCTTCCTCGTGGGGCTGCCGTCGTACCGAGACCTCGAGGACGGGAGCGTGGAGGCGGCGGAGTACCGGGTGTGGGTGCGCGCCCCGCAGCACGTGCGTCGGGTCGACGGCGTCGACTACGACCAGGTCGTCACCGAGAGGTTGGAGCGGTCGCCGCAGTCGGTGGTGCGGGAGGTCCTCGGGGAGCGTCGGGCGTCGGGGTGGGTGCTGGCGAAGGTCCGCGGCGGGCGAGGACCGGACCGGGGCGGTGTCCTGCACGCGCCGGACTGCGACGAAGCGCCGCAGGGAGCTCCGCTGCTCGATCTGGAACGTGCCCTGAACGTCGCGGAGAATCCGGCGACCCGGCTGTGCCCCCTGTGCGGCTGTGCCCAGGAGCTGAGCCCGCTGCTGAAGGGCTTCGATCACATCACCGGCTCAGAGTCCGGCGAGTCCTGACCTGACCCGCTTCTAGGCGTTGATCTCGATGTCGTCGGATCGGGTCGCCCCTCCGAGAGCGAGGGCTGCCTGTACCCCGGCGGTCGTGAGGCGGTGATCGTGGGTGGTGTGGCGGTCGGGGCAGATGACGCGGACGCTGCCGGTTTCGGCGTCGGCCTGGAGCGTCAGGCCGGTGCGGGCCTGGCAGCGGGTGCACAGGACGGGCAGACGGCTGAGGCCTTCGTCGTAGACGACCCAGATCGCTCCGGACGTCTTCAGGAACTGCTGGCGGCTGCGGGCCTCTTCGACGTCTACCTTGGTTCCGGCCGCCCGGATGCCGGCCATCTCGGGCGCGCGGTCCCTGATCGTGGGGTGGGGCTGCCCTGACTGCCCGGAGGATTGGGCGTGGTGGGTGATGACCGCGACCGCCGTCTCCCGCGCGAGGTCGAACGCGGAGGTGCCGTACGCGGCGAGCAGCTGCTCGCGCTCGGCAGCGCCCAGGACTTCGTAAGGCGACGTCTGGAGGGCGGTCAGGGCGTGGTGTTGCAGGACGCCCCGGACGCTGGCGGAGCGGCTCTCATCGGGGCCGGTGAGCGGAAGGCCTGCGATGTCGGGCCCGTCCAGGCTGATGCTGGAGGCGAGGCCGTACGCGGCGGCGCCGATCAGTGTCACCACCCGGGGGCGATCGGTTTCCGGGACGTCCCGGCCCTGCCGCATGTGCCACAGCACCAGCTCGTCAGCGGCGGACAGGCAGTATTCCCACGTGGTGCGGGGAGGGCGCAGGGCGTCGGTCATGGCGCGACCGTATCGGAGGGCCGGTACGCCAGTGGGGTGCAGTCGTGTTCCAGGCCGGGGCGAGGCTCGAACAGTCGTGTCATTCAGCCGGATATCCTGCGGGCGAGGTGGCTGGTGTTCGCCGCCCAGAACAGGACGCACGATGTCGACTACTCCCCCGCCCCCGGTCTCGGAGCCGGACCCGTCTGCGCTGACCTGCCCCGGTGACCGTGTCGGTCTGTGTGCCGGGTGCCAGCGCAAGACGTACCGGTACGGCAGCGGCGGCTGCCCTCTGTGCCAGTGGTGCATGGCCCCGGTGATGGAGCGGTGGGGGCCCGGCGTGCGCTACACCATCACGCGCGCGTAGGCAGTCGCGGCGGGGAGGGCTGATCGCCGGACGGCCGTACTCGGAGCTCTCTACGCTCCGGATCATGAACTGGACGAATGCGCTGGCCGTCTTCGGAGCCGTCACCGGCGCGGCCGGTTTCGGCTGGCAGATATGGAGCCACCGCCTCACCGGTGGCCGCGTCGAGGTCTTATCCACCCGGCAAAAGCACGACGGCCGCTGGTGGGTACGGACCGATGTGTCGAATGTGGGCCGCCTGGACGTGACGATCGTCGGCTACTCGATCTGGCGCGACATCCCGGGACACCGCATCCGGCGGGCCTTGTGGCGGCTGCGGGCCGTGCAGCGGTTGGGATGGAAACGGGCCCGGCGCACTGAGCTGATCTTCAACCCCGCTGTCACCTTCTACGCCCCTATGCGCTTCGAGCACGACGGCGTGAGCGTGGAACTGCCCTTCGTGCTGAAGGCCGGCGCCATGGTGTCTCTCCCCCTCATGGGGATGGAGGTGCCCAACCGGATCGGCCGCCAGCTGCGGGTGTCGCTGCATCTGGGGACCGGCCGCATCATCCGGGCCGACGTCCAGGAGGCCGATGCGCTGGAGCCGTTGCGGATCGACCTGGATGAATTCACCGGGCAGTGGTCGCTCCACATCGGGCCGCCCACGGACCACTGACACCCGCCGACGCATCGTCGGCGGACCGGCGCGGCGGCGGGGCCGACGCGCGACACCGGCGAGTGCGCCCCGATCCCCGGCTGCGTCCGCGCCGCCCATCCCGCCTCTTCCTCTCCCTCAACTCCAGCCAGGGCATGTGCGAAGGGGGGCCGCAACGGGGATGTCAGCGGCCCGACCACGCCGTACGCGCAGGGTGACCTGGTCGGACTCCGGGGCGCCGTGGAGGCGCGCGCAACATCCAGCGCAACACCTACCGCAACACGTTGACGCAACGCCTACCGCAACACCCCGTGCAACAGGCTCATGGCCGGACCCAGCCGTCAGATGGCGGCTGGGGGCAGGATGCCTGCAAGGACCACCCGGTCCAGCAGTTCATCGAGGGCGTCCCGCACCGCTTCCTTGTCCTCCGCGCTGGTGAGGCTCAGGCCGTCCAGGACGTACCCGCAGCGGGCCGCGACCACGATGAGGCGCCCGTCGGTCCCCTCCGGCCCGGCGGCGCGCAGCCCGGTACGGACGGCGTCTGCGCTTGCCGGGCCCTCCGTCCGCACCGTCACGGCGAGCACCCGCTCGTACTCATCCGGCGTCCACGCACCGGTGTCGAGATCCTCACGGAGCTCTGCGAGTGCGGTCAGCACCGCCTCAGTCGTCGCCATGGCCGTGACCCTACTCGGTCGGGTGAAGCCGCCGAAGTAGGAGAACTTCTGCGGGCACCGGAGCGTAGTGCCGTACATGAAGCAGATCAACGACGCACATGTGGCGGTGCCCGGCCTGGCCGTGGTGGAGGTGGCGGCGGCCGACGACCAGACGGCGTTCGCCATCCAGGAGCTGCTCGCCGGGCGGTGCGCGGTGGCGCCGGCGGACCGTACGACCCGGGAGCCCGGCGAGCCCGGCGTGCGGCTGCGGTTCTTCCTGGACTTGCACGAGGCCGCCGACATGTAGGGCCTCGGCGAGCGCCTGGCCGTGCTCGTGCCGCGCCGTGGCGGGGCTTCTAGGCTGGTAGTGCTCGGGGTCCTGGAGGTGTGCCCCATGCCCGCGAGCATCTTCAACGGCGCTATCTCGTTCGGGCTCGTCAGCGTCCCGATCACGGTCCTGAGCGCTACCGAAGATCACAGCGTGCGTTTCCGGAGGATCCATACCGCCGACAACGCTCTGGTGCGCAACCGCTACTGGTGCGAGCGGGAGGACCGTGAGGTCACCTTCGGCGAGATAGGGCGCGGCTACGAACTCCCCGACGGCCGGGTCATCCCGGTCACGGACGAAGAGCTGCGGGCCCTGCCGCTGCCCACGGCGCGCGCCATCGAGCTGATCGCGTTCATCCCGGCCGCCGCCGTCGATCCGCTGCGCATCGGGGCCGGGTACTACCTCCAGCCTCAGGGCACCGTCGCGGCGAAGCCGTACCTGGTGCTTCGCCGTGCCCTGGAGCGAGCTTCGCGGGTCGCGGTCGCCAGGTTCGCGTGGCACGGCCGTGAGCGGCTCGGTCTGCTGAGGGTGCGGGGAGATGTCATCGCTCTGCACGGTCTGCTGTGGCCAGACGAGATCCGTGACCCTGCCGCCGTGGTCCCGCCGCCGGTCGATCTGGACGAAGACGAGATCGACGAAGCCGTGGCGCTGATCGACGCCATGACCCGCGACGACCTCACCGGCCCAGAGTTCACCGACGGGTACACCGAGGCCCTGCACGCGGTGATCGAGGCCAAGCAGGAAGACCGTCAGCCGCCACAGGCCCCCGAGCCGACGGCCCGGCCGGGGCAGCTGGTGGACCTGATGGCCGCGCTGCAGGAGTCCGTCAGCAAGGCCCGGGCGGCGCGCGGCGAGACGCCCGGCACGGACGCGACCGAGGCTCCGGCCACACCCGCGAAGAAGGCGCTCTCCCCGAAGGCTTCCTCGAGGACTGCGGGGCGGCCGGGCGGTCGGCGCGGAACGCCAGCACGCTGACCTGCCGTGGTCGGGGGTGTCTGGTGCCTAGTCGGTGGTGTGGTCGGGGTCGGGGAGCTCCGGCGGGAAGTGCCGCTCCAGGATCTCCGCCCACCGGTGCAGGACGACGAACCCCGTCGTACCGGCCTGCGCCTGGACCAGTTCAGCCAACGCGTCGATGAACGGCTGCGCGGCCGTGCCCGGCGGCATCGCGGCGACGGCCTCCTTCATGCGGTCGTGAGCGGCCGGGAAGACGTCCTTGGCCCATGCGTCCTGCTCCTTGATGCGCCGGGAGCCGGCCTCGATGTTGATCTGCATGATGGTCCACGTCGGGCAGTCGGGCGTGTGCCACATCTGGATGGGCAGCCCGACCCCGACGCAGGTGTTCTCGGGGCCGGGCCCCGCCTTGCAGTCCGGGCACAGTTCGCCCTCTGTCTCGGCAAAACCCTGCATTGGGGCACTTTCCTTCCTGCCTGGGAGGGCAGAGCCTGCCACGGGCGATCACCGGCTGACCAGAACTTCGCCGTGCGGTGTCCAGGTTGATGACCTCGCGGTATGGCCTTCTCCGGGGGAGATCGTCCAAGGTGGGTCGATGAGCGAGCTCCGACCCGGTGACATTACTGACGAGATGCGCCAGGCCATGGACACGGCCCGGCGGCAGGGACTACAGAAGGACCTGCGCACCCTCGCGGCCAACATCCGGGCCGACGCCGAAGGCCGGTACGACGGCGCCGAGCCCGGGTGGCGGTCCGGAGTCGAGTGGACGCTGCTGTGGATCGAGAACACCGCCAGCCAGCTGACGGAAGGCCGGCGGTAGCAGACCGGTGGCGGGGGCGGGCAGCGTGCTGACCTGCCGTGGTCGGGGCGATGGTCAGGGCATGTCGCCGGAGTGGTAGAAGCGGCAACTCACCCCCGGGCCCGGCGTACGCGCCTCGCCGGGGCGCGGGTCGTACAGCGACCGGCCGCCGGGGAACTGCCCGAGTTCGGTGGACAGGGCCACCCCGTCGTCGACTTCCACGGGCCGCCATCCGTGGATGTCCAGCAGCAGGCCGTCCAGCGGTCCGCCGACCAGTTCGGCGTAGGTCCGGTGCGCGAGCGGGCCGGGGTTGGGGTCGTCGTGGTCATGGCCGTAGACCCGGCCGTTGCGCAGCTGCTCGTCTCCGTTCATCCGTCCAGCGTCGCAGCCGCCACCGACAACGCGGTTCTTCCACCGGCACCGTGGGCTGGCCCGCGCCGCCGGTGGAAGAACCGGCCGGGTCAGGTGCGCCAGCGTCCGAGCCAGCCGCCGGCCTTCCGCGCGGCCTGCTCGGCTTCCGCCTCCTGGCGGAGGCGCTCCTGCTCCTGGCGCTCGCGTTCGTCTGCCTTGGCCTGCCGCTCGGCTGCGACGGCCCGGCTCTGGCAGTCCTCGCACAGATGCGGGTGGGACTCACGCGGCTGCCCCCAGTCCCGTAGGGCGACCGCTGTGCATCGGTCGTCGCTGAACTTGTTGCCGCAGTCCGCGCACACAGGACGCCGGGCTTCCCGTTCCGCGGCTTCCTGCGCCTCGCGCCGACGTCGCTCTTCCCGAGCGGCTCGGTGGTGGCGGGCGAGGGCGGCGTCCCTGCGAGGGTTGCCGATCGCGTCCAGCAGCGGCTCGCGGTGGTCACGGCCGAACCGCCAGAACGCGGGCCCGGCCGGACCGTGCTCGCGCAGCAGCTCCAGCGTGGTCGCCACGATCGGGATGCGGCCCTCGTACGAGCGGAAGCCGTCCTCACGGTCCCATCGGCCCTGCCAGTGCGGCCGGGTGAGGTCAGCGACGTGTGCCATCTGGCTCTTGGCGGAGCGCTTGCCGAACTGGTGGAAGACGAGCAGCACCGGCGGGTGCGCACGCTCATCTCCCGCCCCCGCACGTGGTGCTGACCAGCGGGTGCGCCACATCGCCTTCTCGATGCCGTCGGTGTCCTTCTCCTTCCGCTGGAAGAACCTCATGTACTTGTCGAACTTCGAGGCGATGATGACCGCTTCCTCGGTGCAGTTGTCGACCTCTATGAACAGCAGCGGCACACCGGCCCCCGGCGCGGTCACGACGACGTCGGCGCGGACGCTGCCGATCGCGGGGTTCTTCCAGGTGCCTTTCACCGGGAGCGCGACCTCGGTGGCGTAGGAGGTGATGGTGCCGATCCCGTCGGGTGCGTCGACGGCGGCCTGCGCGGCGGCGACCGCTTCGGCCGGCTCTTTCGCGACCAGGTCGAGGTCGGGCTTCGGGCGGATCAGCGCGATGACCGTCTCGTTCACCGTCATGGAGTGCGAGGCGCCGGAGCGGCCCGCGCTCTTGGGCATGCCTCCCATCTCTTCCGGCGCGCGGTCCAGGTCGATCGCGGCGGCAGCCAGCCCGGCCGGTGTGAGCAGCCGGGACTCCTCACCGCGCCGCGTGCGGCCGCCGTCGACGGCCAGGCCGTGGCGCCGCAGATCGTTCGCCGCGGCCCGGTGGGAGGCGGTCCTGGCTTCCTTCTGCTTGGCCGCCGTCGGCTTGTCCGTGTGCCGGTACGTCAGGTGCGGCAAGGACAGCCGCTGGATCTGGTCGGCCGTGGCGACCTTGAGCACCCCGAGGACGCGCAGCACATCCGCGCGCAGGTCGTTGCTCGATCCCGCCTCGTTCTCCTTGCGCTTGCCCGCCATCAGACTCGCCCTCCCGCCGTACGCGTCCGGTCACCGGCCGGGCGCCGGCCCCCGGCCGCAGAGGGCGCCGGGCCCCCGGACCCGATGATCTGCTCTCTCACCGTCATTCCATTCAGGTATTTAGAGAGATAAGAGGGTTGTGACGATCCGGAATCGTCCCGGAAAGCCGTGATGACCTGGGCAAATGCAGGGTGGGCGGGTGTCGGGCACGGAAGTGGCATCGGCAGTGGGACCACAAGTGCCCGCGGCAGGAGCTCGCCGGGGCTTGTCCAGCACCCGGAACGGTGCGCGCGACCGGGCCGGACGGCGAGGCCTGGGCGGTCGGCGGTACTCCCCGGTCCCGGACGTGCACGGCAGCGGGAGCGGGGGGCGGGGGTGGGCGCGGTCGGCGTGGGCACGGTGTCCTCGCGTTTCTCCGGCATCAGGGCCGGGGCGGGCGGCTGTTGGTCCGTCCCGCACGCATCGGGCGCGTGCGGGACGGGTGCCACCCTGCGGGATCACCCCTTGTCCGCGACCTGATCACTCCGGCCCGCGGTGTCCGTTTTGACCCTTGACCGCCCCTTGACCGGACGGTTCGTCCGTGGCCGACGCCACACTGCCGGACGCGGAGTTCAGCGGGCGGGGCGGGTGCTGGAGACCGAGGCGCCGCGCCGCCAGTCCGAGGGCTTGCGGGAGCGGAACGTCTCGCCGCTCTCGATCCTGGCCTTGTTCCGCGCGAACTCCCGCTCCGCCGCCGACGCCTGGCGGGGCGCGCAGCCGGGGTGTCCCCAGT
This sequence comes from Streptomyces sp. NPDC047072, assembly GCF_040643855.1. Classification (NCBI taxonomy): domain Bacteria; kingdom Bacillati; phylum Actinomycetota; class Actinomycetes; order Kitasatosporales; family Streptomycetaceae; genus Streptomyces; species Streptomyces sp. NPDC047072. The sequence continues at coordinate 24,914 of NZ_JBEYVC010000075.1, forward strand.
TTTCCCCCACCTTCGTGATGACCGTGCCCTTGTCGTAGTCCTTGAGGCAGGCCGGGCAGGTGCCGGGGTAGGCGGCCCGGACCGAGCCGCGCGGCGGAGGCACCGGCTTCTTCGCCGCGGTCTTCTTCGTGGCCGGCTTCCCGCCGCCCGCCTTCGTCTTCGCCGACTGCGCTCGCTTGAACGCCTCGATCTCTGCCTTGCCGGGCCTCTTCTTCGGCTGCTGCCCGCGTGCCGCCTTGGCGGCCTTCTGCGCCGGGGTCTGTCCCACGGACGGAGCATAGAACCACCGCGCCGTGTACGGCCGGTGCCACGCGCTGGACACCCGAGCCCACAGGGCACCGCGCGCACCGGGTGCGCGCGGTGCGATGAGTTGTGCACGACGCAGCGCACTTCCCCGCCTGATGGTGCGCATCCGGTGCGGTTCACTCCCGCACCCGGTGCGCATCGTGGTGCGGGAGTGAACCGCACCCGCACCGATTCACTCAGCGTGAAGGGCACCAAGAGCGGGTGCGGGAGGGAGAGTGCTCCCCTCGGTGCACAGCATCGCGCACGCATAAAGGGAGGATCCGGTCAATAGCGAACCGTGGCCCGGGGAAAAGGGCGCGGTTGCAGAACTCGACAAGGGTTGATTTTCAAGGCGCCAAGGGGTCTGCGGATGGTGCGGCACACCTCGACAAGGGGTGCCGCACCAGCCGCACCATCCCTGCGCACCGTCACCGTGAGTGTGCGCATCGCGGTGCGGTGCGCATCGCCTGGGTTCACCGTGATGCGCACCGGTGTGGCAGCCGGGAGTGAACGTCATCGCACTGGTGCGCAGGATGACGTTCATCGTGGTGCGCCTCGGTGCGCGCGATGAACGTCATCGGCGGTGCGGTGCGCACCAGGTCGACCGGTTCATCCCCGGCGGCACCGGCAGTGGCGCGCGGGCTGCCACGGGGGGTTGGGCTTGCCGCCGGGGTACTGCCGCGTGGGGCGACGGCGGCGCGGCGGCTTCGGGGGCGGGTTCAGCGCCGCCCGCAGCCGGGACGCGTCGGCGAGCTCCTTCAGCCGCGCCAACTGCTCCGGCGAGGGCAGCGGGATCGGATCAACCATCGGGGCCTCCAGGCTTCGGCTGGTCTCTCCCCGTACCCTCGCCGCTCCCGGCCGGCTCCGGGACGCGTGCGCCGACCGCGTCCCGGAGGCTGATCCGGCGGCTTTGTCTCCTGTCCCGCCGGGCGGGCCCGGCCCGTTCAGCGGTCGCGGGCCGCTCCCCCGCCCTGGCCGGGCTGAGGCGTCTGGTGCTGCTGCTGGTCGCCGGGGGCAATCGCGCCGTCCGGCCGGTCTGGCTGTGGCCGGTCGGCGATGGCGCGGCGGCGGGCTTCGGCTGCCCTGGTGAAGGCGGCGAACCGGTCGAGGTTCTCCGGGGTCCGCATCCACGTCGCCGGGTCTGTTGTACGGCCCTCCAACTGCTCCGGCAGTGCGGGCTGCTGGCGGTCTTGGACGGCGGCGGCCCGCTGCTCCGGGGTGAGAGCAGAGTCACGGATCGCGTTCTGCAGGGCGAGGCTGGCGACCCGGGCCCGCTCGTACCTGGTCGACTCCCGGGGCGGCTTGTCACCGGTGCTGGCGATCCACCACCGGTGGGGCCAGGCGAAGTCGGCTGTGTAGGTGAGCTGGTCCGGTGCCGGCGTCGGACGGCCTAGCTGGGGAACGGTGAGCTGGCGCGAGTGGCGGGCGAGGGCCTGGTCGGCGATGTAGTCGTCCAGGCCGCGCGTGAACTCACGGCCGCGCAGGGTCTCCAGGAGGTGTCGGCGGGCTTCGGCCAGGACGTGACGGCGGGCGAAGGTACGGCGCACGGTGAAGACAACCGCAGCGACGTCGACGGCGGCGAGCACGGCGTCCACGTGCGGGCTCACTCGGGAGCGGATCGCCGCGCCGGCCGCCCGGCACCGCTCCAGCAGCCCGTCGACCATCTCCTTGCCGAAGCGCAGGATCGCGGATGCACGCCACCACGCGCGCAGCTGCTCCAGCGGCTTCGGGGTCTTCTTCGCGCGGCGGGTTTCCTGCGCCGCCCACCAGCCGAGTCCGTGGCGGGCGCGCTCACTGGGCAGTCGCCCGTGCTTGGCGACGTACCTGTCGGTGATGCCCTCCAGGGCCGCGTCGATCTGCTCGCGGCGGGTGGCCGACCAGTCGATGAGGACCTGGTCCACCCCGGCTATCTCCATGACCGGGCGCAGGCCCGGCGTCACTTCCCGGGGCACGGTCGCCAGACCCAGCTCCTCACACACCTCCGTCGTCATCGTGAGGGTGTACAGCGTTCCGGCCGCCACCACGTTCTGGTACAGGCGCCGGGTGTCGAGCGCGCCCCAGGTGCCGTCCGGGCGCTGCACCCGGTTCAGGATCAGGAGGTGGTCGTGCAGGAGGGGGAAGCCGTCTCGGTTGTCGAAGTGCCTCCACCTCGAGGCCACCAGAGCCGGTGCCTTCGCGCGCTGGCGGCCCGAGGACCACCGGGTCTCCGCGACCTCATCCTCCAGCCAGCGCAGCACGGCGGTGATGGCCCGCTCGTGCGCCCGCTCGATGACCCGCCGGGTGCGGTCGTCCCCCAGCGCCCACAGGACGATCAGGGACGCCTGCGGCCGGAACACCCAGTCGAGGGCGAACAGCGGGGTCAGCCCGCGCTTCTCGATCTCTTCGGGCGGCTGCCCGAGAACGGTGGCCAGCCGTGCCGTCTCCGGGTCCACTCCGTCGTCCAGGAGCTCGCACTCCATCCGGTCGGCGTCCGGGTGCCGGCCCTGCCCGTACAGCAGCTCCATCTGCCGCTGCGTCACCGTCTGTCCGGCGGCGAGCCCGAGCGCGGCCAGGCCGCGCCCCATCCACACCCCGGGCGGGAGCCCGGCCATCTTCTGGGCGTCCTTCAACGCCTGGCGGGCCGGGCGGCGACCGTCACCGAAGGCCACGCCACGTACGTAGTACCGCCAGGCGTTCCGCCTCTGCACTTTCGCAACACTGATCATGCCCGTAGGGGACACCGGCTCTGACCTGCGGAAAAGACCCGATCCCGCGGGGCGGGAGAGTTCAGCGAACCTTCACGAGCGGTCCCGTGCGACGGGCGCCGACCGCTGCCTCACGCCCGCCAGACGGGCACCGCCTTTTGACCTCAGCCCCCTACAGAGGGCCAGGCAAATGCTGCGCCGCAGCCGCCCGTCCACACCGCACCAACCACACAGACCGACAGCAGACGACTCCACCGTCAACCCGCGCACCCCCGCGTAACCCTCCGTCCGACAGCCGAAGACGAACAGCCCCGCACCACGTCACCGACTCCCTTCACCCCGCTCGTTGCGCGATGCCGCCTGGGTCTCGCTGGTGTCGTGTCTCTAAAACCGGGTTTTGGTTGCTCCCGCTTTCAGCTCGTCAGTATCTGCTCCAAAACCCGGTTCTAACGCGCCGGCCACGGCTCGCGTGCCCGAGCCGTGGCCGGTCCGTGTGCCATGCTGTGCCGGTCCGCTAGTACCGGCCATCGATGGCCGGGAAGCATACGGAACCCTGGAGTACCACTCATGGCACGGATCACCGCGCTCATCAACCGCAAGGGCGGAGTCGGCAAGTCGACTCTCACCGTGAACCTTGCGGCAATCACCTCCCACGTCTTGGGCGAGTCCCCGGACGGCGAACCCGACTACGTGGCGGCTGTCTCCGCCGACCCTCAAGGCTCCACCACATGGTGGTCCGAACGTGTCGGAGACGATCTTCCCTTCTCCTTCATCCAAACCCGCTCCCGCGCAGATCTCGCCTTCTTCCCTGAGCTGAAGAAGTCCCGCAAGGTCAAGCGCGGGTTCATTGACACCCCTGGATGGATGGACCTTCCCGAAGACGAGAAGCAGCACGCCGGTGACCCCTTCGGAGACAGCGCCGCTGCCGACGCGATGCGTGCCGTCCTGGAGGTCGCCGATGACGTCATCGTGCCCATCGAGCCCGAGCCTCTCGGCTTCATGCCTACGCGCGACACCATCGAGGAAGTCGTCAAGCCGCTCGGCAAGCAGTATTGGGTCGTCATCAACAACTGGGATCCCCGCGACGGCGACGCCGACCTCGAGCAGACGAAGAACTTCGTCCTGGGGCAGGGCTGGAACCTCGCCAAGACCGTGATCCGCCACTACAAGGTCCACACCCGGGCCGCCCTCGAAGGCCTCGTTGTCACCCAGTACAAGAAGAACCGGGTCGCGATGGAAGCCCGCGAGGACTTCTACAGGCTCGCTCTCGAGATCGGTGCAGGGAAGAAGGGCCAGATCTGATGGCGGCCTCCAAGCGCAAGGACTGGTCCGAGCTCCTGGGTGGCGGCAACAAGACCGGCACAGCGGAGACCAACGCGGCGACGGAGCCAACAGAACCGCCCGTCACCGTGCTCATGCACACCATCGTCGGTAACCCTGACAACCCACGGCCGGAAGAGGACTACAGCGACGACGACCCGGAATTCCGGGAGCTCAAGGCGTCCATGAAGGAGATCGGACAGCTCCAACCGCTCGCGGTGGTTTCCCGGTCCGTGTTCGAGCAGGCCAAGGCCGAAGCAGTCGCAAAAGCGCCCGCAAAGACCCGCAAGCTGCTTCGGGAGGCGGAGTGGGTCGTCGTCACCGGCAACCGGCGCCTTGCCGCCGCCCGGCAACTCGGGTGGACCCGGATCGACATTCGTGTCCAGGACCAGCTCGGTGACGAGGACGGCCGCATCGACGAGGCTGTCATGATCGAGAACATCCACCGGAAGAACTTGGCCCCCATCAAGGAGGCCGAGTACCTGGCCGGGATGGTGAAGCGGCACGGCAGCCAGGAGAAGGTGGCCGAACGCATCGGGAAGTCGCAGATGTTCGTCTCCCAACGGTTGGCTCTGCTGAACCTGGCGCCGGATCTGCGGGAGGAAGTCGACGCCGGAACACTGAAGATCAAGGAGGCCCGGCAGGTTGCCCGGTCCTCAAACCACACGGAGCAGCGCACCCGTGTCGCCGAGATCAAGGCAAAAGCCGCCGAGCCAAGGCCCGCGGCTGGGCGTGAGCTGGCATCGGTTCAAAACCCGGTTTTGAGGCCAGCCGCGGAGCAGGGGGTTGCGGCCGAAGCAGCACCGGCTCAAAACCCGGTTTTGAACGGCTCCTTGCCGAGTCCTCGGTTGGATGGTCTCGCCGACACTGAAGTCCCTAAGGACGACGACGGCCGCTCGGTGCGCCAACTGCCGTACGACGACCCGGTACACATCGCAATGCACCTGCACACGAAAATGGAGCTGCCCGCTTTCGTCGAAGGCGCCCGCACGTGGCTGCGGATCCTGCGCGAGCAGCACCCGGACGCGTACGGCACGCTGCTCCAGGAGCTGAACCAGCAAGAGCAGCAGCCTGCCTGAGTCCCCAGGGCCCTGAAACGCAAGAAGGCCCGTACCCCCGCAGCGCTTCGCGGGGAGTACGGGCCTTCTGCATGCTCAGCCGTGTGCGTCAGGGTGCCCAGACGGCGGGCGCCCCTTGGTCGGGGTTGGGGAGACCCGTGGCGGTTGCCGGGGCGGCGGGGTGCCGCATGGCGGTGACCGGGACCGCGCCGGGCTCGGTGGGCGGTGACCAGATCAGGCGCCAGGTGTCTTCCCACTCGCAGCCGCACGGGTGGTCCGGGTGCGGGTGCCGTAAGAAGACTGCGTGCGTGTGAACTGCCCGTGGGATGCGGTGGATGAGCACCGCGGGGTCGTCGCCGGGGTAGAGGTGAAGGTTGCGCCAGCCGTGGACTCGGTCCATGAACGCGGCGGCGGCCTCGATGAGGTCTGCCCACCGGTGGTGCCCGAGGACGACGAACCGGTCCGGGTACAGGGCGTCGTCGTTCGGCGCTCCGATGCCGGCGACGTACAGCCCGCTGTAGGCGATGAACCCGTTGTCGGTCGCGTCTTCGCTGCTGGGGGTCCAGATGCCTTCGGTGGGGACGGTCGTGCCGTCGTCGGCTTCGCTGGTCTCGATTGCGTACAGGGCCGTCGTCACCATGGGGAGCTCACGTCCTCGAGGAGGGCCGCCAGAAGTTTGCAGGCGTCGTCCTCGTGCGGGTCGCGGTAGGAGGTGTGGTCGCTGACGTGGAATCCGGTGTCCTTCGCGGTGACCGTGTACCCGGGCATGACGGTGGCCGCCCTGCCCTCCAGCAGGGTGTTGAGGCGGTCCGCGTCGCGGGAGGCGAGCCAGGTCTGGGTGTACGGGCCCATGCGGAGCAGGATGCGGCCGGAGTTGTCCGTCCGGCGGGCTTCGACGTGGACGGCGTAGTGCGCGGGCCGCATGCCGACGTCGTCGGGGATGTCGAGGCCGGCCGCGGCGTGGGTGAGCGGGGTGAGGGCCGGGTGCCACAGTCCGAGGATCTTGTCCGTCTCGCAGCGCAGCCAGCCCCTGCCGGTGTAGCCGAGCTGGTGGCCGTGGAGGTAGGCCGACGCGTGCGGGGTGTCGGGGTGGACCAGGGAGACGGCGATCAGGTCGGGCCCGTGATCGTCGCCCAGGCGAGGGTGGGCCCTTTCGACGAACGGGCCGACGCGTACGGCGATGTCCCGGTAGAGGCCGGGCGTCCACGTCTCCATGTCGCGCAGTGCGGCGAGCAGCTCGCGGAACTGGTCGACGGCGGCCTGGTCCTCGGGGCTGAGAGCCCCGGGCGCGTTGCCGCAGCGGCGGAAGAGGGAGGGGCGCTTCATCGGGTCGGCTCCTGCTCGGGGGTGGTGTGGGCGGGGCTGGTGGGAGGCGTTTTCAGCACACGCGGAAGGTGGACGTGGAGGTGTTCGACTTCGACCTGGCGGCCGCGGTCGCGGAGTGCGCGGGCCAGCAGTTCGGTGAGGCCGCTTGCACGGTGCCGGCCTCCTGCACAGCCGATCGCGATGCGGCTCGGACCGGCGGGGAGGGCGGCGTAGTCGGCGAGGTTGTCGAGGAGGTCGCGGGCGCCGGGGGTGTCGAGGACGACGGCCTGGACGCGCGGGTCGAGGCCGTCCAGGTCGAGGATGTCGCGGGCGGCGGCCGGGTCGCGGAGCCGGTCGCGGACGTCCTCGATGCGGTCGGCCTTCGGCGGGACGGGGCGGCCTTCGGTGTCGCGGGGAAGGTGGAGGAATCCGAACGAGGTGAGGGTGATGACGCGTTCGGTGTCGGGTTCGGGCACGTGGAGCTCCCCTTCGGGGTGGTGGAGGTCGGGGCAGGGTGGTGCTGTGGGGCGGCCGGAGTCGGTGTCGTCGGCCGCCCCACAGGCATGAGGGGCGATCCCGGCCGGGCCGGGCGCGGGGTCAGCGCGTGGCGAGGGCGGCGCGGTGCTCCTGGCGGTGCTCGGTGGCCGCGGGCTCGGCGAGCTGCTTGACGTGGTGGGGCTGGTCGACGTCGCCGTGCTCGGAGCAGACGACGGCGAACTGCGTGCGGCCGGGGCATCCGGACTCGGGGTCGCGGGGCTTCCCGGACGGCTTCACCGAGTGCTCGCAGGCGCTGTTGTCGGCGTGGCGCGGTTCGACTTGGACGGTGATGCGCATGGACGGGGTCTCCTTGTTGCAGACGAGAGAGCGCCGCGCCCGGCTGGTGAGGCGGGCGCGGCGCTCGTTGAGGGGAGGGTCAGGGAGTGTCGGTGACCACGAGGAACTGGTCGTTATTGAGGTCCATCACGACGCGGGCGTCGACGCCCTGGTCGCGCTGGCCGGCGGCGAACTCTTCCGCCGGCCACGAGCCGCGGGGAGCTCCGGCGGGGAACCGCTCGAGGACGGTGCGCTGCGCGGTGTTCGTGTCTGTCATCCGTCGCCGCCGTTCACGCGCTCGTGGTTCTCGATCAGCGTGCCGATCGCGTCCGGGTCTTTCGCCGTGCCGACCCAATGGCCGGCCGCGGTGAAGACCGGGACGGCCTCGGTGTCGGCGTCGAACACCACGACGTAGTCGCCGTACCTGTCGAGGACCATCTCCTGCAGGGCCCGCGCCGGTGCGGGCGCCAGGACCTCCAGGTCGTCGACGGCGAGCCGGGCGGGCTGAGCCGGATCGTCGAACTGGGTGAGGAACCCGGAGACGTGCAGCAGGTCGCCGTCCTGGATGTCGGTGAGCAGGGCGTACGCGATCCGGGGGTCGCTGGTGGTGCAGGACCAGACCACGTCGTCCGCGGCGTCATCGGTGGGGGAGACGACCATCTGGAAGCGGGCTGTGCCCGGGCCGTCGCCGGGCGCGGGGACGGTGTAGAGGAAGCCGTCGATGGTGAGCGGCTTGGTGTCCATCAGCTCGCCTCCGCCAGGGCGGTGGTGCGGTGGGCGGCGTCGTAGGCGTCCACCACCGACTTCCGGATCACCCCGGCGTCGGCGACCTGGTGGCCGTTGGCGCGCGCCCAGGTCCGGATGGCGGCCAGCTGCTCCTTGCTGCGCTTGCCGTTGGGCGCGGGGGCGGCGGTCACGGCGGTGGTGACCTGGCCGTCGGACGTGGCCTGGTCCTCGGTGGCGGTGCGGCCGCCGCCGGACTTCACCTGGCGCAGCTGTGCCTGAGCGGCCTCCAGTTCGGCCTTGGCCCTGGCGACCCGTTCCTCTGCCTCCCGCTGTGCTGCGTCGGCGGTACGACGTTCGGTCAGCTCGGTGAGGTCGCTGCGGACGCGGGCGGCCCGGTTGCGGATGGCGGCGGCCGGGTGGTTCTCCGCCCACACCAGCAGGGCCTCGGTCTGGTCGGCGTCCATCGTGCTGTCGGGCACCGTGGCCGGGGCCGTCTCCGGGGCGTCGGCGCTGTCCTCGGTGTCCGCGTCGTCGGCGGGCAGGCCGGTGGTCTGGACGGCTTCGGCGATCTTGGCGTGCTGGACGGCGTCGGCGAGCTCGCTCTCCGACAGGCCGAGGGTGTCGCGGACGTGCTCGGGGCTGTCGCCGTTGTTCAGCATGGAGACGGCGGTGGCGGTGAAGGCGTTGGCGGTCATCTGGGCTCCGGTCATCGGGGTGTCGGCGGTGGGGAGGTGGGGGAGCAGGGTGACAAGGTCGTCCTCGGTGCAGGGCAGTCCGAGCGCGCCCAGGAGGTCGGCGAGGTCGTCCTTGTCGCGGGCGTGGTGGGCGACCACCAGGGAGGCGGCGGCGCTCTGGCCGCTGCCGAGCGGGGTGAGTTCGAGGGCCTCGGCTTCGAGGGCCTCTTTCTGGTCGGTGAACATGGCCGGCCTCCTACGCCGCGCTCGTGCGGGGCTTGCGCAGGGCGAGCGCCAGGAGCTCGCGGTTGTGCTCCTGCTGGGCGGGGGTGATCGGCCGGGGCTTCGCCGTGCCGGGCTGCCGCCAGTTCGGGTGCGCGGGCGGCTCGGGGTAGACGAGGGCCTGGTCGACGTCGTGGTGTGGGGTACTGCTCATGGATGTCCTCCAGGTGGAGGTCAGGAGTGGTCGCCTTGGCCCTTGGACTTGGGCTTCGGCGTGAGGTCGGAGGCGAACCGCCCGCGGCGGGCCTCAACGGGGTTGGCGGTGATCCAGTCCTCAGCGCACGCCTTGTGCACGGGCTCGCCGGAGTGGGAGCGCATGGGCGTGGGCTGGCCGCACAGCGTGCAGGCGAGGTCCTGCCAGCGGTCGAAGTGCTGACCGTCACGCCAGACGAGAAGCTCACCGGGAGCCGGGATCAAGCCCGGCAGGAACGGCGGCGTCTCCTTCTTGCGTCCCGTGCGGGTCACGGCCGGAAGCGGGGCAGTTGCTGGAACACCTGCATCACCAGTTCCTCCGACGGCTTCCAGGCCGGAAGCGCGCCCGTGGCGGGCACGGGCAGGGCGAGCTCCTGGACGTCGGCGAAGACCAGGTGCTGCACGCCGCGTTCCGCCCAGGGGCTGGTGCACTTCTCGGGTCCCTGGTCGGGGTGGCAGTCGATGAGGCGGGCGACGGCGATGACCGCCCCGAGGTGCAGTTCGCGGCCCCGGATCGCGGTGGCGACCAGCGGGTCGCGCAGCGCGGGCTTCTCCAGCTTCTGCCCGGCGTGGATCATCATCCAGCCTCGCCACGGCCAGTTCACGGGCCTGTTCTCCGGGTTCTTCCCGGCGAGGATGCAGGCCGTGTAGGGCTGGCGGATCGTGATGCCGCGGATCCAGTCGCCCTCGGGCAGATCACCGACGGCCGGGCTCGTGCCGGTCAACGGCACGGCGGCGGTAGTCAGTAGGGGTGCGCGATGCCCATTCGGGGCCTGTCCGCGCAGGACGGAGTCCATACTTGGGATCTCCCTCTCGTCTCGTACGGGTTGGGTAGGCCCGGGACAGGCGAACTGGTTTGGACGCCTTGAGCGCCTGTCCCGGGGCGTAGCTACAGGTCGAAGTCGCTGACGCGGAGCCAGCTGTACGGGTCGTCCCAGCGGCCGGCCATCGCGGAGAGCCAGTCGGGCTCCCAGCCGGGCCGGTAGCCGCTCGCTCCCCAGCCGTCCGGCCGCTTGCCGGGGATCTCGAGTCCGGCCTCCTGTGCGGCGCGCGCCGCGTCGTAGACCTCGTGCGCGATCCGTACGGCGGCGCTGCGGCTGTCGGCGGGTCCGGCGAAGATGTGCACGCCGGTCAGGCCGGGCTGGGTGGTGCTGCTGATCGGGACGTCCACCTCGTAGTAGGGCAGGCCCATGACGTCCATCTCCCTTCGTGGTTGAGGGGCCACTGCGACCGCCCCGGCCCCAGCGGTGGCCGGGGTCGGGGCGGCACAGAGTGCGCTCAACGGGGTCAGCGGGTGGTTTCGATGGCGTACCGCAGATGCGTGCGCGCCCTCGCCAGCCGGTCGCGCTGGTCGCTCCCGGTGAGAGTCAGAGCTTCGGTGAGGTGGCCGACCGCGTAGTCCAGTTCCTCGCCGGCGCGCTGCAGGTGGTCACGGTTCGCGGCGCCGAAGGTGTGCATGGCGCGTTCCACGAGGTCGATGAAGCTGGTCGCGGTGATACCGACCGGCGGTTCCTCACCGACGATCGCGGCGAGATCCGCAGTGAAGCAGACGCTCAGCGCGGCGAACGTGTCGTGCGCGGTGGGCTGGGCTGGAGCGGTCACAAGGGCCTCCTCAGTGGTCGAGCCGGATGGTGATGGGCCGCCGGGGATCCCCGGCGGCCGTGTGGACGGTGCTGCGGTGTGCGGCGAGGCCGGCCCCGCCGCCCTGGATGGGCAGGTGGCAGTCCGGGCAGCCGTGCCACCACTCGTCACCGTTCGGAAGGTCGGCCGGGGTGAGCGGGTGAGGGTGTGGACCGGGCGCCGCCCGACTCACCGGCCGGCTCCCGCCGTAGCGAGCTCGGAGGCCAGGTGAACGGTGCCGAAGCCTTCGGTGAGCAGCTGCTCGCGGGTGGGTGTCAGGTCGTGGAGCTCGCGGACGACGTGCACCGGGACGACCCGGTCGCGGGAGGCGTTCTGTGCCTCAACCGTGGCGAGCGGAACGTCGAACAGGACGGCAGCGGTGGGGCGTTGCCAGTAGCGGGCCCGGGCCAGCAGTCCGGCTCTCACGTGCGCCATGACATTCGTGCTGTCGATGATCGTGCGGAGGTTGCGGGCGAGCCGCGCGTCCAGGAGCAGGTTTTGGATCTCGGCGGCGACTGGGGTTGCGGTCTGGTCCGCCTCCGAGTCGGTCGCGGCCAGGCGGTAGAGATCGAGGCAGATGCGCCAGCTGGCGGGGTACCGGGCGGCGAAGGTCGACTTGCCGCAGCCGGGCGGGCCGACCAGGGCGCACATGGTGCCGGCGGGCAGGGTCAGCAGTTGCATCGGGTCCTTCCGTTGAAGGAGCGCCGGGCCGTGCGGTGGCCCCGGCAGAGGTGGGCAGGAAGCGGGCGGGGACCGTCAGCGGACGATCATGTGGTGGGGGTGGCCGTTGACCATGTGGTCCACGCAGGCCGGGCAGTCCTCACGCGGACCGAGTCCCGCGTGCGCCTGACGGCTGGCGTACGCGTGGTACCAGCACTGGGTGCACTGACCTCGAGGCGGGTTCGTCGCCTTCTCGTTCGCCATCTCAGTGACCTCCTTGCGGGTGAAGGGACTGGGCAGCCCAGATCAGACGCATCCCGACGTTGTCGGTGATCAGGGCGGCGGCCTCGTACAGCGGGCAGGAAGCGTCGCCGTCGCGGTCGGGCTCGATCTGCTCAGCGCGGCGTGCGGCAACGGTGAGCAACTGCGCTACGGCAGCCATGAACCCGCCGGGCGGGTCGGTGTCCTCGATGAGCTCGCGCAGGATCGAGGCGAGCACCTCTTGGTCGACGTCGTCGGCCTTGAGATCGTCCTCGATCTGCTGGAGGGCGAGCTGGGCGATACCGGCCGACGCGCGGACGCGCTCCAGACGCGTGCGGGCCGCCCTGGCCGTCGTCACAGCGCAGCGCCGGCGGCGGCCAGCGCGAGCAGGGCCACGGCGGCGAGCGACAGATCGACCGCGCGCCGCAGGTGTGTGAACTTCCGTACGGCGAGGATGGACAAGACCCGGATGCGCGAAGCGCGGGTGTCGCCGTCCATGCAGGCGTGGATCTCGGTTTCGTCCACGCGCGCCCAGTAGGGGAAGGACGCCTTGTCGTCGCCGCGTAAGCGGGGCCTGACGACCAGGAGAAGCAACACGGCGGCGGCGCCCAGGGCGAAGACGGCGAGCGCGCCGAAGATCTTCGTCACTGGCGGCAGGTCCTTGTCTGCGACGGAGGCGAGGCCAGCGAGGACCGCTCCGTTGAAGGCCAGCAGTAAGGACGCCTTGCCGTCCGTGCGTCCTATCTCGCTGGCGACGGCAGCGCAGGCGGTGTCCAGGTTCTGGTCGATGGTGGAGGCGGGGACCGTGGAGGTCGTCATGAGCGGGTGTTCTCCTTGCCGGGATGACCCAGGCGGCCCGCACACCGCGCGGGCCGCCTGGGTCGGTTTGGGTACGTCGGTGGTTCAGAAGGGGGCGGCGTGCGGCGGGATCCGCCCGCCGCCCCGTTGCGCTGTCACGGCCGGGCGTCGCCCCAGGCGCGCAGGCGGGGCCTGCTGCCGCAGTCGGGCCGGTCGCTGTTGTGCGGGAAGCGGCCGCCGGTGGCGCGCAGGTCGTTGAGGACGTCGAGTAAGTCCCACTCGCCGTCCAGGGCGGTGTCGATGTAGCCGTTTCCGCAGGTGCAGGGCGCGATGAGGGTGAGGACGTCGCGCTCCTGGTCGCCGTCGACGGTGTGGTGCAGCCACCAGCCGCCGTCCAGGTAGGCGACGGCGCACGACTCCAGCGCGGCCCCCGGCAGGGCGGGCCGACCGGACCAGTCGTCGTCGTCCACGGCCTTGCCGAAGGTGTCGGGGTAGCGGTTCCAGACGTGGTCCAGGGCGGCCGTCTTGGCGTCCTCTCGCTGTTCGTCCTCACCCTGCACACCGATCTCAAGGGCGATGTCGAAGAGCAGGGCGAACGGCGAGTCCGCGCCGGCCGCGACGGTGGAAGAGGTCATGGTCTCGGTCACGTGCAGCTCCATCAGGGTTCGGGAGCGACCGGGCTGTCCGGTCCTCCGCACAGCCCCGGCCAGCGCTGTCAGCTGGTCGGGGCGGCACGGGGATCCGTCAGAACGGGGGTTCGTCCGGCCAGGGGTCCCGGACCGGAAGGAGCCGGAGGGAGAACTGGCGGCGCTCTGCCCAGCACCAGCAGGCCTCCATGTCCGGGTACGGCCCGCTGGTCCACCAGCCGCCGGCGCCGTGGCAGTCGGGGCAGTTCGGCCGGGGACGCGGCTCCAGCCAGATCCCGTGCCGGGAGCACGTCATCTGCCAGTGGCCGGCCTTGAGGACAACGGCGGCCGCCGTGGCCGTGAGCGGTACGGCGGCCGCGAGCAGCAGAGCGGTTCGGGTGCTCACCGCGTGCGGGTCCGGGGCGGGTGCGGCAGGAGCAGGAACTGGGTGCCCGTGCCGCTGGCGGTGGGCTGGGCGGTCAGGAAGTCGGGCTCATCCTGTGCGAGCCGGAGCATCCTCACCTTGATGAAGTCCGCCGGGCGCTGGAGGTCGACGCGATCCGCGTGGAAGTCGCTGAGGTGGACGTGTTGGCGGCTGGTGGTGCCGTGCTTGCGCATGCCCGCCAGCCGGGCTCGCACGATCTTCGCGGCCTGGTCGTCGTCGGGCGCGGTCGGGATGCCCCGGTCCAGCGCACGGCAGTTGGCCGCGTGCGTGTTGGCGAGGTCGGCGGCCTCCTGCTCGGTCAGTCGGGTGCGGCTGGTGCTGCTGGCCGCGCGGTAGGTGCAGCCGAGGCAGGCGGCGGCGAAGTACGACATCCCTCGGTCGCCATCGGCGGTGTAGACGAGGACGATCGCGCCTTCCCGTTCTCCGACGGCGCCGCGGTAGCGCTGGACGACGGTCGTACCGTCCGGCGTCCACATCGCGGTGTCCAGTACGGCGGGGCGGCGGGTGAACAGCGTGCTGAGCATGGGTGACTCTCCTTCGAGGTTGGTCAGGCGGCGAGTTGAGGGGAGGACGAAGCCGCGGGAGCGGCGTAGCTGGTGGGGTCCACCGGCGTGCCCTCGTGACACTCCAGGCAGCACCCGAGCCGCTTCGAGAGACAGCTGTAAAAGCGCCTCCCGCACTGGCCACAGGTCTGGCGAGCAGCCATCGCCCGGTCGAGCGCCCATTCCTGAGCGAGCGTCGGGATGCGCTTGGGCTTCGCCAGGTCGACTCGGAGCAGGAAGCCCCGGGTGGGGTGGTTGCAGGACAGCCACGGCCGGTAGGAGCACCACTTGCAGCGCAGGATCGCCACCGCGCCCTTGTTGCCGCCGGGGCTGAGGCCCATGTCCCGTAACTGGCGGCGGGTGACCAGGCCCGGAGGGACCGCGCCGCGGTCGTACTCGGGCAGCAGTGCCTCGCTGCGCGATACCCGCTTCGACTCGCTGCGGCGGCGCTTCTTCCGGGGGCGGGGCATCACTGCCTCCAGGCGCCGGGCAGCCGGACGGGGCGCTGCGGGTAGCGCAGGCCGGGCCGGTGGGGGCGAGGCCGGCCGATCCGGCGGCGCGGTCTGGGGATGAGCACGAGCGGTTCCTCCAGATGTCGGTGGACAGCAAGCACCGCGCCCGCCGACGGCGTTGGTCGGCGGGCGCGGTGCGAGGCGGCCGGTCGGCCTGTCCGGTCCTCGCCCACCCCGGTCGGGTGGGCGAGGACCAGGCGGAGCGACCGGAGGTCAGTTCCGGAAGGGGCAGCCGTTGTCGGCGGGCGCGGCCGGCACCGGCACCGGCACCGGGACGTGGATCTCGGGCTTGACGGTGACCTTGGCCGGGCGCCCGGCGCGGACGCGGCGGCGCAGGGTCAGGCCGCGCATCGCGATGGCGGACAGGAACGTCCAGGCGAGGACGGCGAGCGCGGCTGCGACGGGTCGGCTGGTGGCGGGGGTGGCCGTCCAGACCATGAACACGGTGGCCGCGCCGTGTGCGGTCCACATCGCGCGCACTCCGTTGTTCTTGGAGAGGCAGCCGAGGACCAGGCCGACGATGCCGGTGAGCAGCCACAGCGTGTAGACGGTGGAGGCCGCGACGGGCAGGCCGGCTGCATGCTGCGCGATGTACGTGCGGACCGGCTGGTCGACGACGGCGAACACGCCGTTGGATGTGTCGACGCCGACCTGCACCTTGGGCACGGCGGTGAGCAGTTGGTGCAGCGCCTCGAGGACGACCTCGCCGGCGGCCCGGGCCAGCAGCACGACGAAGGAGATCCCGGCGACGGCGAGGACGGTGCGCAGCCAGGGGGCCATGTACCGGAAGCCGTCCTCGGGCGCGCTGAGGATGTCCTCCCACATGGTGTTCAGGACGCCGTCCTCTTCCCACGCCTTCGTCCACCAGGTGCGCAGTGCGGCGAACCGCGGCTCCTTGGCGGGGGTCTTCGGGTAGAGCACCGGGAGGTAGGCGAGCTCCTGGCGGTCCTGGCCGGTGTTGTTGTTGGACGGCACGGGGCAACTCCTTGTTGTCGATGCGGTGTTCACGGAGCGTGCGAGTGGGCCAAGCTGTGATCGACGGCCCGGAAGCGAAGGGAGGCGGCTGCGATGGGGTGGTTCACCCGCGATGAGCCGGAAGAAGTCGTCTTCGATGAGGTCGTGGACACGGACGGGCAGATCTGGCCCGCGTACACGGACGACGACGGTGTGCTGTGGATCGACGTGGACTACGACGTCGAGGTGGTCATCAACGGCGCGATCGTGGACGGGCAGATCCGGGGTGCCGAGGTCGACGACCATGGGCGGATCTGGATCGACTACGAGTGACCGTGAGGCCGGACGGCCTGTCCCGCACCCGAAGCCCCAGCCCGCGGGCGAGGTGTCGGATACGAGGCAGGGTGCCCGGGTTCAGCGGACGTCGTTGCGGGTGCGGGAGAACATGCCCCGCTGGTGGCTGGTGTTGTTGATCTGCGTGTTCTGCACGACCGAGCCCTCGTAGACGTTCGTCGTGCTGCTGCTCTTCGCCTTGGCGATGGCAGTGCCAGCCGCGGTGAGCACCATCGCCGCACCGGCGAACGGGGCGATCACGATGAGCGCGAAGTGGCTGAGAGCGGGAACGCTGACGAGGGCCAGGCCCTTGAACAGCAGCCAGGCCGCGCAGCCGAGACCGGTGGCCCCGGCGCCGACGCCGATGGAGGCGACCGCCAGGCCTGCCGCCCACGGGGGCACGACCCGCTTGTCGTCCTGCCACACGGGCGGGGCGTCGCCGTGGGTGGGTGTCGGGCTCTCGTCGCGGAAGGACGTCGGGAAGTGCCGGACCGGCTCGGACTCGGTGCTGCTCGCCATCTGGTCGGGCCCGAAGCTCTTTTCGAAGATCTGCCGGGCTGCGACTGCGGCTTCGGCTTCGGACATCGGGCGGCCGGCGGTGGGGTTGAAGTTCACGGTGTTCTCCGTTTCACGGTGTTGGGACGGGTGCGCCCTCCCCGCCGTGGTGGCGGGGAGGGCGCAAGGGGCGGGGAGGGGTGCTGCGGTCGTGTCCGTGACCTCGGGACGGGGTCAGAAGGAGATGGAGCTGATCCACCCGGCGACGGAGGTGATCGCGTCGCGGATGCCCGGGGCGATGCCGGTGGAGGCGAGGCTGAACCCGAACAGGGCGACCGTGAGGGTCGGCCAGAGCCGGAGGTAGCCGCTGCGCCACAGGACGACGACGATGATGCCGGTGAGCAGGACAAGGGAGAGCGACACGGCCATGGTGATCGGTTTCCTTCGTGAACTGGGTTCGGTTGGTGGTCAGTTGTCGCGCTGCCAGACGCCGCGCTTGACCGGCTTGGCCAGGCCCTTCGCCTTGAGCTGGGTGCAGGCGTTGCTGACGCTGGAGGGCTGGAAGCCGGGCAGGGCCTCGCGCAGGTCCTTGAGGCTCATGGGCCCGTCGGCGAGCAGCGTGTAGATCTGGTCCTGCAGGCCGGGCTCCTCGCCGGGTTCCGCTTCCGCGCCGAACGGCGCTCCGAACGGGGCGTCGAACAGTGCGGCCGCCTCGCCGCCGCCGTCATCGTCGCCGTCCGTGTCGGACTGCTCGGACTGGGCGCTGGCGCCAGCGCTCTTCTTCGCGCCGCCGAACGCCTGGGCGAGGGTGTCGCAGTCGGCGAACGGGTTGCTGTGCCGGAGGGTGTAGAGCTCGGCAGCGCCGGCTGCGACCTTGGCCTCGCCGTCGGTGAGGCCGGTGACCGGGTCCTCGCCGTACAGCTCGATCAGGTCGGGGTAGACGCCGTCGACCTTCTGGGCGAAGAAGGTGCGCATGAACTTGGCCCGGCCGTCGAGGAACATGTACGCCATGCCGGCGGTGGACTCGCCGTCCTCGTCGTCCTTGCCGCTGAACAGCGCCTCGATCTGCCCGTTCTCGTAGATCCGGGCGGGGATGTTCTCCATCTGGAAGCCGGTCGGGGCGATGCCGTCCAGACCCATCTCCTTGGTGGAGGACGATGCGGTGCGCATGAGGAACAGCGCGCCGACCTTGCCCTGCTGGCGGATCGCGTCGTCGTCGCCCAGGTCCTTGAGGTGCAGGGACTGGACGGCGAGCCGGATGCCGATGCCGACCTTGCGGCCGGTCTTCTGGATGTCGGCGATCAGGTAGGCCGCCAGCTTCCGCATGTCCTCGTCGGGGTGCGAGAGCAGGCGGTTGATCTCATCGAGCGTGATGTTGATGAGCGGCCACGGCTTGCCCAGGGCGAAGTCACCGCGGCCCATCTCGTTGGAGATCCGCTCGCGGTACTTCATGACCGCGTGCGCCACGGTCAGCATGATCAGCGTTTCCACCGGGCCCTTGGCGAACCAGTCGACCCGGCCCTCCGCCTCCGGCAGGGACATGCCGCCCTGGACGTCGCCGACCCAGGAGACGACGCCGGAGCGCTTCTCTGCGGCGAGGATCAGGTTCTGCAGCACGGACTTGCCCGCGCCGGTGACGCCGGCGGTGATGCCGCGCAGGGCGCCCTGGCTGGGGTCCCACAGCCGCATCCGGGCGGGCTTGCCGTCGTGGCAGATGCCGATGGTGATGCGGCCCTTGGAGTCCATCGTCAGGTCTTCGACGGTGGCCTTGCGGACCTTCATCAGCGGGTTGGTCTTGTAGACGGAGACAACACCCATGCGAATTCCATCCGTTTCGATCACTAGGCGGGAGGGGTCGTCGATGCCGAAGGCGGAGCAGATCGCCGTGTGCGGCAGGCGGATCTCCTTGCCCGCGGGGGAGGCGACCAGGAGCACGATCCGGTGGGCTTCGGCCCGGTAGTCGACCAGCTGCACGCCGGGTGCGGCGCCGCCGGGCCTGCACACGGCCGTCTCCCACAGTCCGCGCAGCCCCTCCGCGGCCCGTTCGGTGTCCTCGGTGGTGGGGCGGGCGACCACCCTCATGCGGCCGGGCCCGGACCCCTGGACGGGGCGCAGGGCGACGGTTCCGAGGGGGAAGTCGAACGCGGCGGCGAGCTGCGTCTCGGTGTAGTTGGGGACGGCCTTCCCGGCCTGGGCGACGATGACGGCCTCGAAGTCGGGCCGGTCGGCGCGGTACGGCTGGACGCTGACCAGGCGGGTTTCGCCGCCGGTGGCGTGCGCCCACTTCGCGGCGAGGAACTCTTCGTACGTCACCGGCTCGCGCGGGCCGCCGTCGGCGAGCTGCTCCTGGTGCTCGGTGAGCTCGAGGACCAAGCCCGCGCTGCGGGTGAGCGGGGCCATCCATCCCATCAGGCCCGCCCAGGCGGCCGGGGCGAGGACCTCCCACCAGTTGAAGCCGGGGGTGATCAGGTTCGCCAGGTAGGTGCCGGCGGCGGTCAGGAACGGGATGGAGCGCTGCGCGCGGGTGATGACGTCCAGGCCCTGGTCGGGGTCCTTGGTCTTCGCGTACAGCCAGGCGATGGTGCCGGCCGCGAGTCCGCCGCTGGCGAGGTAGGACAGCACGGAGTCGTCCAGCTGCGGGCCGACGGCGATTCCGGCGGCCGCGAGGGCGTAGGAGGTGCGTTCGGCCAGGACGCGCCGGTAGATGACGTGGCCCGGGACGCTCTTGGGTGTGTCGGCGGCCGGCGCCGCCTGGTCGATGGTGCTCAACACTGCCTCCGTTCATGGGGCGGAATGGGGGAGGGGCCGCGCTCGCCGGGTGGCGGGCGCGGCCCCTCGGTGGGGTGGTGGGGGTTGTTCAGCGGCGGCGGCCGGTGCGCCGGTAGTAGCCGGGCTTGGCCTGCTTGACGCCGGAGCCGTTGGACGCCTCGTAGCCGGGGCGGTACTCCCGGTCGTGCGCGGAGTTGAAGCCGCGGGCGTTGGTGTCGACGGCGTCGGCGGCGTTCACCATCTCGCCGGACGCCTCCGCCACTCCGGTGAGTTGAGTGGAGAGGTCCATGATCATGGAGGTGAACCGGGCCTCGACTTCGGCCTGGTCGTTCATCTCCGACAGGCGGCTGGCCGCGTTGGCGTTGGCCTGCATGTGCGAGCGGAGCAGGTGCATGCCCTCCTTGAGGAAGAGGGCGGAGGCCGCGAGCCTGATGGTCCGGCCGGCCAGGGCGAGGAAGCCGTTGCCGCTGCTGGCACCGCCTCCGCTGTTCATGCCCGGGACGGCGGGGAGGTTGTCGCTCACGTGCTGATCTCCTCTCAGTTCTCGTTGTGGATACGGGCGGCGGGCACGGCCAGGCCCGCGTCCTCGGTGGCCTGCTGCAGCGGGCGGTAGGCGTCGAACATGGCGTTCTCCACCGTCTCGGAAACCTCCGCCGCCGCCAGCGACTTCACCGACATCTCGTCGGCCTTGCGGGCCAGCAGCTCCATGGACTCCGCCAGCAGCGCCATCGCGGCACCGGTCAGACGGCCGATGACGTTGTGCGTCGAGCGCAGGTCCGCGGCGAGTTCGTCCAGCTCGTACCGGATCTCTCGCGCCTTGCGGGACAGCTTCTTGCACGTCTCGTGCGCCTTGAACGACTGCTTGGTGAGCTCCTCGAGGACGTCGAGCGTGTCGTCGAGGGTGACCTCGGTCTCGTGCTGCGCGTCCATGTCCGCGATGCCGCCGCTGCCCCACCGCTGGATCCAGGCATCACGCTCCGGGCTCGCCGCTACGAGGCCGCCGGTCTTGGACGCGTCACCCACACTGTTCTCCTTCGTACTCGAGGTGCCGGCGGGCGTGCCCGACCCGGGGGAGTCGGCCCGCTCGACTGTGATCTCACCGGCCTCGCCGGGGACCGCCGTGGCCATGCCCATCGCCTCGAACGGCGACACGCGGGGCTCGCCGGTACCCGGCACCGTGCCCGGTGCGGTGGCTGCGGCCGTGGCGCCTCCGCCGGTGGCCGCGCCGGTCCAGATCCCCGGACGCACCGGCCCCGGCTCCACCCAGCCCAACCGGCCCGTCCCGCCGGTCGAGCCCCATGAACCCGCCGTGTCCG
>NZ_JBEYVC010000076.1:0-45194 GCF_040643855.1 Streptomyces sp. NPDC047072
TTCCTGACCGTGCCGAGGGAGTCGTACATCCACGACCGCAATCGCGACCAACTCGCGCAACCGGCGGCCCGGCGGCTTTTCGAACGGCTGCGCAAGGATGCCCCGGTGACGGTGACGGAGGACGAACCAAAACTTTCAGGAATCTCCAAGAACCGGGAATCGTTCCAGGGCAGTACGGCGGCCGAGGATGTGTGCGGGTAAAGCGTTCACCAAGTGGATGACAACACGTCCGGTTAAATAGGCGGATTGTCCGTTGTAGGGACGTGGAATATGTCACCGCCGTAACCTCCCGGGGAATCGGACGGCTAGTGTGCAACCGTGGACGCGCAAGGCCGTGGACAGGCGGGTGACATCGACCCCGCAGACCAGTGGGTGCTCAATCCGCGCACCGGTGAATACGAGCTGCAACTGACTCCTTTCGTACCGCAGTCGGCCGTGCCCTCGCCGCGCAGGACCGCACCCGGCAGCCGTACGACCACTCCCGTGGCCCCCGGCCGGGGTGTGCCGCCGCCGCGCAGACGGCGGGGGGCGCCCGAGGAGCCGCTGCCGGGGCGGCGCGGGCGTCGGCCGGTCAAGAAGCAGTCGAAGGCGAAGAAGGCACTGGCGTGGACCGGCGGCACGATGGCGGTCGTGCTGATCGCGGTCGCGGGCGGCGGCTATCTCTACATCCGGCACCTCAACGGCAACATCACCGCCCTCTCCGACGACGGTGCGAGCACCGGTGGCTTCCAGACGGACAAGGCGATCAACATCCTGCTGATCGGCACCGACAAGCGCACCGGCGAGGGCAACACGAAGTACGGCGACGCGGGCAGCGTCGGCCACGCGGACACCACGATCCTGCTGCACGTCTCCAAGGACCGGACGAACGCGACCGCGCTGAGCATCCCGCGCGACCTGATCGTCGACGTCCCCGACTGCCCGACCACACAGGAGGACGGCTCCACGAAGGTCATCCCGGGCACGGACGACGTCCGCTTCAACACCAGCCTCGGCCAGGACGGCCGTACGCCGAGCTGCACGGTGCGCACCGTCACCGAGCTGACCGGGATCCAGGCCGACAACTTCATGGTGGCCGACTTCAACGCGGTCAAGACGCTGACCTCGGCGGTGGGCGGGGTCGAGGTCTGTCTGGCCAAGGACATCGACGACGCGGACTCGCATCTGAAGCTGTCGAAGGGCACGCACACGATCTCCGGTGAGCAGGCGCTCGCCTTCGTGCGCACCCGGCACTCGGTCGGCTTCGGCGGTGACCTGAGCCGGATCGGGCTCCAGCAGCAGTTCCTGAGCGCGCTGATGCGCAAGCTGAAGTCGAACGACACGCTGACCAACCCGGCGAAGATGCTGAAGCTGGCGGAGGCGGGCACCAAGGCGCTGACCGTCGACTCGCAGCTGGACAGCATCGGCAAGCTGAAGGACCTCGGTCTGGAGCTGGGCAAGCTCAACGTCAAGAACCTCACCTTCACCACCGTGCCGGTGGTCGACAACCCGGCGGAGAAGGTGAAGGCGACCGTCGTCCTCAACGACTCCACGGCGCCCACGGTCTTCGACATGATCAAGAACGACGTGTCGTTCACCGAGGTCAAGAAGAAGGCGGAGGCGTCCAAGGACGCGGCGGCCGCGCAGGCGGCGGCGCGCCTCAAGGGCACCAAGTCGGCCGCCTCCGACATACGGGTGCGGATCCTCAACGGCGGTGCGCCGGCCGGCAGCGCGCAGGGCGAGCTGGAGTACCTCCAGAACGAGGAGGGCGTGCTCAAGTCCGAGAACGCGGGCAACACCGAGGTCAAGCAGGCGAAGACGACCCTGGAGTACGCCCCCGACCAGGCCGACCAGGCCCGGCGCCTCGCGGACCTCATGGGCCTGCCCGGTACGGCGATGAAGCCGGGCAAGAGTGTCATCAACTCCCAGGGCCTGCCCGCCATCACGCTGATCCTCGGCAAGGACTTCAAGGGCGCGGGCGTCTCCCTCACGGCCGCCACCAAGGCCCCGGAGGGGGTGCAGCAGTCCACGGCGGACAAGGTCGAGTGCGCCAAGTGAGTTGACCTGAAGGGCCTGTCTTACGTCTTACGGGGCGTAGGACAGGTCTTTTCGCGTGTGGGGCGCGTGAGGGTGGGGAGACGGGGATGGTCCAGGGACGGCGTCGGGCTGCCAAACGCAAGCACCGGGTGCTGAGATGGTCGGCGAGCACGCTCGCGGTGCTGATACTCGGGGTGGCCGGCTGCGGGTACGCCTACTACCGCCACCTCAACGGCAACATCACCAAGGGTGAGCGCGCCAGCGGCGACTCCAAGGCGCGCAGGGCCGCGCCGAACGCCGCCGGGCAGACCCCGCTGAACATCCTGCTGATCGGCTCCGACAGCCGGGCCTCCGCCGCGAACGTCAGACTCGGCGGCAGCCGGGACGACCGCGGCAACCCGCCGCTGGGCGACGTGCAGATGCTGATCCACCTCGCCGCGGACCGCAAGAGCGCGGCGGTGGTGAGCATCCCCCGCGACACCCGGGTGGACATCCCGAAGTGCACGGACCCGAAGACCGGCACCAAGTACCCGGCGACCAACGACATCATCAACACCTCGCTGGCCCGCGGCGGAGCCGGCTGCACGCTGACCACCTGGCAGAACCTCACCGGCGTCTACATCGACCACTGGATGACGATCGACTTCGCGGGCGTGGTGCGGATGGCGGACGCCATCGGCGGTGTCGAGGTCTGTGTGCGGCAGAACGTGTGGGACCGCCCGCTCCCCCGCGTGTCCGGCGGCTCCGGACTGAAGATGAAGGCCGGCCGCAAGAAGGTCCAGGGCGAGCAGGCGCTGCAGTGGCTGCGTACCCGGCACGCCTGGGGCAGCGACCCGCTGCGGGCCCGCGCCCAGCACATGTACCTGAACTCGATGATCCGCACGCTGAAGCAGCAGAACGTCTTCACCGACACCGGCCGGCTGATGGGTCTCGCCGAGGCGGCCACCAAGTCGCTCACGGTCTCCGAGGAGATCGGCTCGGTCAAGAAGCTGTACGACCTGGGCACGCAGCTCAGGACGGTGCCGACCGACCGGATCACCATGACGACCATGCCGACCGTCGAGGACCCGCAGAACGAGAACCACCTCGTGCCGGCGGGCGCCGACGCCGAGAAGATGTGGGCGATGCTCCGGGACGACGTGCCCTTCGACGACAAAGGCTCGACATCCGGGAAGAAGAAGGCGGACGGCACGAAGGCCTCGCAGGACCCCGCCGCCGCGAAGGACGAGATCGGTGTCCTCGTGAGGAACGCCACCCGCTCCTCGACGCTGGGTCCCGTCGACGGCCGCGCGGGCACGCTCGCCCGGGTCCTCGTCGGGAAGGGCTACAGCAAGGCCGTAGCGGACTCGGGAGCGCTGTCGGAGGAGCGGACCGTGGTGCGCTACCCGAGCGCGGATCTGGAGGGCGATGCCCAGGAGGTTGCCAAGTCCCTTAGTATTCCGCTGAGTTCGGTGAAGAGGTCGACCGACGTGAGCGGAGTCACGCTCTTCGTGGGCAGTGACTGGCGTGAGGGCACGGCATATCCGAAGGAGTCCGCTCCCCGGGCCGGTGACCTGCCCGGCACCTCCGACGAGATCAACGGCTCGGACACCGGCAAGTGCATGGACGTCTACGCGCCCTACCGGTGGTAGTCGAACGGGGCGGCTGTGACGTACGTACTCGTTGTAGGGTCGTGGGGTTTGTCATTACGTGGCCGTGACGGAGGTTTCGGACAACCGTGGACGCACAAGGCCGAGGGCGGGCGGAGGACATCGATCCTGCCGACCAGTGGGTACTCAATCCGAACACCGGCGAATACGAGCTGCGACTGACTCCTTTCGCTCCGCAGTCGGCCGTCCCGAGTCCCCGCAGAGCGGCGGCCCCCGTCCCGGGCGCGGTCGGCGGTCGTACGGCGCCGCCGCGCGCCCCCGGCCGGGAGGTGCCGCCGCCGCGCAGGCGGCGGGGGGTGCCCGAGGAGCCGCTGCCGGGGCGGCGCGGGCGGCGGCCGGTCAAGAAGCAGTCGAAGGCCAAGAAGGCCCTGCTGTGGACCGGCGGCACGATGGCGTTCGTGCTGGTCGCCGGTGCCACGGGCGGCTACTTCTATCTGAAGCACCTCGAGGGCAACATCGGCACGACGGACGTCGGTGACGCCGCCGCGAGCAGCTTCAGCAAAGACGAGGCCTTCAACATCCTGGTCATCGGCACCGACAAGCGCACCGGCGAGGGCAACGAGGGCTACGGCGACAAGGGCAGCGTCGGCCACGCCGACACCAACATCCTGCTGCACGTCTCCAAGGACCGGACGAACGCGACCGCGATGAGCATCCCGCGCGACCTGATCGTGGACATCCCGGACTGCGAGACCAAGCAGGAGGACGGCACCACGAAGACCGTCGCGGGAACCGAGGACAAGCGCTTCAACACCAGCCTCGGCCAGGACGGCCGGGACGCGGGCTGCACGATGCGTACGGTCGAGGCGGCCACCGGCATCAAGCCCGACCACTTCGTGATGGCCGACTTCAACGCGGTCAAGACGCTGACGTCGGCGGTGGGCGGGGTCGAGGTCTGTGTCGAGGAGGCGGTGAACGACAAGCAGTCCAAGCTGGTGCTGCCCGCGGGCAAGTCGACGGTGGAGGGCGAGCAGGCCCTCGCCTTCGTCCGGACCCGGCACGCCTTCGGCAACCAGGGCGACCTGGACCGGATCAAGGTGCAGCAGCAGTTCCTGGGCTCGCTGATGCGCAAGATGGCCTCCGGCGACACCCTCACCAACCCCTCCAAGCTGCTGAAGCTGGCGGAGGCCGCGACGAACGCGCTGACCGTGGACAGCGCGATCGGCAACGTCGGGACGCTCAAGGACATCGCCCTGGAGCTGAAGAAGGTGCCGCCGAAGAACATCACCTTCATGACGATCCCGGTGAAGGACAACCCGGCCGAGCCGACGCCGGTGACGGTGGTCATCGACGACTCGCGGGCCCCGGCGGTGTTCGACGCGATCAACGGCGACGTCTCCTTCACCGAGGTCGCGGCCCAGAAGAAGAAGGAGGCGGCCGCGGTCGCCGCGCGCCTCAAGGGCACGAAGTCGGAGGCCTCCGAGGTGCGGGTGCGCATCATCAACGGGGGTGCGGCGCCGGGCAGCGCGCAGCAGACGCTGACCTACCTCCAGACCGAGGAGGGGGTGCTGAAGTCCGAGAACGCGGGCAACCTCGAGGTCAAGCAGGCGAAGACGACGTTGGAGTACGCCCCCGACCAGGCCGACCAGGCGCGCCGGCTCGCGGACATCATGGGCCTGCCCGGCTCGGCCATGAAGCCCGGCAAGAGCGTCCTCAACTCCCAGGGCCTGCCCGCCATCACCCTGATCCTCGGCAAGGACTACAAGGGCGCGGGCGTCAAGCAGAACTCCTCCGCGGCCTCGGCGGCGGGCGTGGACAAGTCCACGGCGGACCAGGAGAAGTGCGCAAGCTGACGGCTCCGCCGGGGGCCGGTGAGGGGCGTCGGGTGCCGGGTGCCAATGCCGGGTGCGGGCGTCGGGTGCCGGGGCCGGCGACGGGTGTCGGGGCCGGACGTCGGGTACCGGCGGCGGATCCGCTACGGCGCGTCGGTCTACGACGTTGTCGTGACCGTTCGCGGCGGGCCGCCGGGCCGTCGCTCAGGTCGGGGCAGCGGCCGGGGAGTCGCGGCAGCCGGTCGCGCGGGGCTGACGCAGGCCGTCGGCGCGGTGCGGCAGCCAGTCCTACGCAGCTGACGCAAGCCGTCGGCACGTTGCCGTAGGCGCCTCGCGCGCCTGTCCCGACCGCCTCGCGACGCTGTCCCGGCCGCCTCGAAGGGTTGCCGTGGACGCCCCGCAGGGCTGCCCCGGCCGGGTGGTCGAGGGGGCTTCGCCGGAGGGCGGGTGTACTCACAGGGTCGTAGGGCAACCTGACGGGCCCGTCGTAGGTCTAAGACGCGGTGGGCCCGTGCCGTGGTGTGCGGGTCGGGTGGGTGGGGAGGACTGGGAAGTTGACGACGCAGTACAGCGTGCGCGAAGCCGTGCCGGAGACCGACAAGGGCGAGGGCGGCGGCAGCCGGCGGGCACCGCGCAAGCACCGGGTGCTGAGATGGTCCGCGGCCACGCTCGCGGTGCTGATACTCGCGGCCGCGGGCACCGGCTACCTCTACTACCGGCACCTCAACTCCAACATCGAGCAGGACGACCTGAACCTCGGTGACGACAAGGTCGCCGAGCCGACGCCCAACGAGGCCGGCCAGACCCCGCTGAACATCCTGCTGATCGGCTCCGACGCGCGGGACAGCAAGGAGAACCAGGACCTCGGCGGCGCCAAGGAGACCTTCGGCTCCGCTCCCCTCGCGGACGTGCAGATGCTGCTGCACCTCTCGGCCGACCGCACCAACCTCTCGGTCGTCAGCATGCCCCGCGACACCCTCGTACAGATCCCCAAGTGCACCGACCCGGACGACGGCAAGGTGTACGCGGCCAGCGACGGCCGTGCGATGGCCAACCAGAGCCTCGGCCACGGCGGCCCGGGCTGTACGGTCGCCACCTGGCAGGAGCTGACCGGCATCCACATCGACCACTTCATGATGGTCGACTTCTCGGGCGTGGTCTCCATGGCGGACGCCGTCGGCGGCGTCCCGGTGTGCGTCGACGCCAACATCCTCTCCCGCGACAGCGCGGGCCACGGGTCCGGACTGAAGCTGAGGAAGGGCACCACCTCGATCAAGGGCGTACAGGCCCTGCAGTGGCTGCGCACCCGCTACGGCTTCGAGGACGGCAGCGACCTGGCCCGCGCCAAGGCCCAGCACATGTACATGAACTCCCTGGTCCGCGAGTTGCGCGCCAACGCGACGATGAGCAGCCCCAACAAGCTGCGCAAGCTGGCCGAGCAGGCCACGAAGGCGCTCACCGTCGACCCGGGCCTGGGCACCGTCAAGGAGCTGTACGACCTCAGCAACGAGCTGCGCAAGGTGGAGCCGTCGCGCATCACGATGACGACCATGCCGAACCGTTACGTCGGCGCGCGCGTGGAGCCCACCGAGGACGCCGAGACGCTGTTCCGGCTGGTGCGCGAGGACATCGCGCTGGACGGCAAGGACGCGAAGCAGGCGACCTCCGACAAGACCGCCGAGGCCGAGGCGGCCTCCTCCGACGCGGCCGCCGCGAAGAACGAGATCGGGGTCCTGGTCGAGAACGGCACCCGCACCACCTCGCTGGCCGCGGTGAACGGCCGGGCGAGCACGGTCGCCGGGCTGCTCAAGGACAAGGGCTACACCCGGGCGTCGTACGACGGCTCGGGCTCCCTGAGCCAGGCGACGACCGTCGTCCGCTACCCGAGCGCCGACCTGGAGGGCGACGCCCAGGCGGTCGCCAAGTCCCTGGGCATCCCGATGAGTTCGGTGAAGAAGTCCACCGAGGTCTCCGGCGTCACGCTCGTGGTGGGCGCGGACTGGCGCTCGGGTACGACGTACAAGGCGCCCAAGGAGGACAACACGACCCCCGAGTCGGCGGAGGCCCTCAACGGCGCGGACGACTCGGCCTGTATGCACGTGAACCCGGGGTTCACCTGGTGAGCCCCGGGTTCATTGGGTGACGCGTTTCACATCTTCGTGACGCGTCTCACACCTTGTTGAGCACGGCGGGCCGTCGCGAGGCGATGACCCGCCGGGCCAGCGACTTCGGACTGGTCAGGAAGCCGAAGCCCCACGACATGTGCATGGTGGCCAGCGCGACGGGGATCTGGAGCCGCGCCTTCAGGGAGAGCCCCTTCCCGGCGGGCAGCGAGCCCAGCACGATCGCCGCGAGATAGCCGCCGGGGATCACGAAGCCCAGCGGGGTCAGCACCGCGCCGACGACGATCCCGGCCGCGATGGCGCAGACGGCGGTCGGCGGGGCGAGGTAGCGCAGGTTGATGGAGCCCTCGTGGTAGCGGGCGACGACGTGCCGCCAACGGCCGTAGTCCTTGTACTGCTTGGCCAACGCCTTCACCGAAGGCCGCGGCCGGTACGACACCTTCAGCTCCGGCGAGAACCAGATCAGCCCGCCGGCCTCACGGATCCGGAAGTTCAGCTCCCAGTCCTGGGCGCGGATGAACTCCTCGTTGTAGCCGCCCTGTTGCTCCAGCGCCTCGCGCCGGAAGACACCGAGGTACACGGTCTCGGCGGCCTGCGCCTCACCCCCCGTGTGGAAGGCCGCGTTGCCCACCCCGATCTTGGAGGTCATCGCGGCGGCGACCGCCTCCTCCCACGCCGTCTCGCCCTCGGCGTGCATGATCCCGCCGACGTTCTGCGCGCCGGTCTCCTCCAGGAGCCGTACGGCGGTCGCGATGTAGTTCGGCGAGAGCATGCCGTGGCCGTCGACGCGGACGACGATCGGGTGGCGGGAGGCCTTGATCGCGGCGTTGAGGGCGGCGGGGGTGCGGCCGGTGGGGTTGGGCACGGTGTGCACCCGTGCGTCTTCGGCCACGAGCTGGGCCGCGATCTCGTCCGTACGGTCCGTGGACGGACCGATGGCGATCACGACCTCCATCTCGCCGCCGTACTCCTGCGCGAGGATCGCTTGGACGGCTCCGCGCAGATGCCGCTCCTCGTTGAGGACGGGCATGATCACAGACACGGCGGGGAGCTGCACGTCGGGCTTTGCGTTCATAGGGGGCTCACGTTACCGCGAACGGGGGACAGCGCTCGCCCCGCCCGGGGCGGCGGGCGGGGTCGCAGATCGTATGGGCCTACGGTGCTCACGATCCCTCGTACGGCCCCTCGCGGAGGTGTCCCCCCATGCCCGCCACGCCGCCCCGCTCCCCCGCCGCCCGCCGCCCGCAGCGCCGCCCCCGGCCCCCCGTCCGGCGCAGGAAGCCGCGCTGGGCCATGCGGGCGGTGACCACCCTGTCGGTCGTGGTGCTCGCCTCGGCCGGGATCGGGCACGCGGTGGTCACCAGCCTGGACGCGGACATCGCGCGCGTGGACCCCTTCAAGGACATGAAGAACCGGCCGCGCGCGGGCCACGGCATGAACGTCCTGCTGGTCGGCACGGACGGCCGCGACAGGATCACGAAGGCGGAGCGCCAGAAGTACCGGCTGGGCGGCGCGCCCTGCCACTGCACCGACACGATCATGATCGTGCACATCTCGGAGGACCGGGAGCGGGCGAGCGTGGTGAGCCTGCCGCGCGACTCGTACGCGATGACGCCCGCGCACACCGACCGCACCACCGGAGAGCACCACCACGGGCACCCCATCAAGCTCAACGCGGCCTACGCGGAGGGCGGCCCGCAGCTGACGGTCCGGACCGTGGAGACGATGACCCACGTGAAGATCGACCACTACCTGGAGGTCGACTTCACCAGCTTCATGAAGACGGTGGACGTCCTCGGCGGGGTCGAGATCTGCAACGCGGATCCGCTCAAGGACTCCTACACCGGCCTGAACCTGCCCCCCGGCCGGCATCACCTCATGGGCGGCCAGGCCCTCCAGTACGTCCGCTCCCGGCACGCCGACGGCTCCTCGGACCTCGGCCGGATGAAGCGCCAGCAGCGGTTCCTGGCCGCGCTCGTCGACCGGGCGACCTCCTCCGGGATCCTGCTGAACCCGATGAAGTTCCGCGACGTGACCCGGGCGGTCCTCGGCTCCGTACGCGCCGACAAGGGCTTCGGCACGGACGAACTGCTCGACCTCGGCCGGGCGATGCGCAACTTCTCCCCCTCCTCCTCGGAGTTCACGACCGTGCCGATCGGACGGATGGGCTACCTCGTCAAGGGCGTCGGCTCCACGCTGAAGTGGGACCCGGTGAAGTCCGAGCGCCTGTTCAGGGCCCTGCGCGACGACAAGCCGCTCGCCGTCCACAAGCCCGCGTCCAAGGCGCTGATCGTCCCCGTCGCCCCCCAGCAGATCCGCGTCCAGGTCGAGAACGGCACCGCCACCGGGGGGCTCGGGCAGCGGGTCGACGCGGCGCTCGCGGCGACCGGCTTCCGCACGACCGGCAACCCCACGAACGCGACCGCCCGCACGGCCAAGCGCACGGTCGTCCTCTACGACCCCCGCTGGGACCGCTCCGCCCGCTCCCTGGCGACGGCCCTCCCGGGCAGCGAACTGCGCGCGGTCAGGGGCCAGGGGCCGCTGCTCAAGGTGGTCGCGGGGGCGGACTTCGAGCGGGTACGGAAGGTACGGGCGGAGGACGTGACGAGGGGGGAGTTCGGGGTGGTGACGGGGGACGAGGTGGGGTGCGCGTAGTGGTTTCGGGCGGAATTGTTCGCGTCCGCCCGATGGCGTCCGGCGTGGGACAGGCGTAGGAACGGAAGGACACGGGGCCCGCCCCGGGCTCCGCGTCCCCCAGGAGGAGCCATGACCCAGGCCGAGAGCATGTCCGCGATGAGCAAGGAGATGCAGGACTGCGTCGACGCGTGCATGGACTGCCACAGCGTCTGCGAGGAGACCATGAGCTCCTGCATGCAGAAGGGCGGCCAGGCGCAGATGCAGATCATGCGGGCGCTCATCGACTGCGCGGAGACGACCCGGATGTGCGCGGACATGATGATGCGCCGCTCGCCCCTGCACGCGGAGATGTGCGCGATGTGCGCCAAGGCGTGCGAGATGTGCGCGGAGGCGTGTATGAGCATGCCGGACGACCCCCAGATGGCGCGCTGCGCCGAGGCGTGCCGCCGCTGCGTGCAGACCTGCCGCACGATGGCGGGCATGACGATGTGACACCGGTCGTCCGGCACGGTCCGAGGGCACCCGGCGGGGTGCCCTCGCCCCTGGCCGGCCCGTCCGGGCAGCGCTACGACGGGCACCGCGCGGGAGGTCGGTCAGTCGGCGTATCTGCGGGGGCTTCCCGGGCGCGGGCCTAGGCGGGCCGGGGTGCGAGGAGGAGGGTGGTCCCGCATCGGTCGCGACCCGCCGGCCTCCTGGGGGCAGCCGGGGCCGGGTCGCCCGCAACGGGGGTAGTTCCAGCGACAACGGGGGCACGTCATGAGCGGTACCAGCACGTCAGCGGGTTCCGAGTTCAGTTACGTCGACAAGGCCAGCGGCGAGCGCAGGACCTTCCGGGCGTCCGGGAGCGAGGCCATGGTGCGGCTGCCCGCCGACGCCACGGGCGCCACCCTCGACGGCCTGGTCGCCGCCGAGCCGCTGCTCTCGGTCAGCCGGGGCTACAACCTCGTCCGCGGGTTCGCCGCGGTCTATCTCGACCCGGCCGCCGACACCGACGCGGCCGCGCTCCGGGAGCAGCCGGAGGTCACCGACGCGCTGCCGGTGATGATCGACGAGAACGGCGCCTCCCGGTACTTCGTGCCCGGCGAGTTCTCCGTCCAGTTCCGGCCCGAGGTCGGCACGGAGCGGGCCGAGCACATCATCGCGGAGCACGGCAGCGGCGTCGCCGCCGCCCGCCGCACCCCGGGCGCCTACACCCTGAAGGTGCCCGAGGGACACGAACTCTTCGAGACCATCAGGGAGTTCTCCGACCTGGAGGAGGTCCGCTTCGCCGAGCCGTCCGAGGCCGGCTTCGACGACGCGCTCGCCTACTTCCCCGACGACCCGGACTTCGGGCGGCTGTGGGGCCTGCGCAACACCGGCCAGTCCGTCGACGGCGTCGTCGGCACCGCGGGCGTCGACATCGCCGTCACGGACGCCTGGGACCTCACCCGCGGCGACCCGAACATCGTCGTCACCGTCATCGACACCGGCGCCAACCTCGCCCACCCCGACCTCGCGGACAACTTCCTGCCGCGCGGCACGGAGGACTGGGACTTCTCCGACGCGGGCGACGGCGTGCCCGAGGACGACGACGGCCACGGCAGCCATGTCGCCGGGACCATCGCGGCCGTCGACAACAAGATCGGGGTCATCGGGGCCGCGCCGGGCTGCCGGATCATGCCGCTGCGCATCAACCTGACTTCGGGCATGAACGACAACCGCGCCGACGCCATCAACTATGTACGCGGCCAGGCCCAGGCCCACCCCGACCGCCGCTACGTCGTCAACTGCTCCTGGCGCACCAGCGGCGACCACGCGGGCATCCGTACGGCGATCCAGGACACGGTCGCCGCGGGCGTGGTGATCTGCTTCGCGGCCGGCAACGACGGCTCCAACACGGACGTGACCCCGCAGTATCCCGGCGTCTACCCCGAGGTGATCGCGGTCGCCGCCCTCGACCAGAACAACGCCCGTGCCTCGTTCTCCAACTTCGGCACGAACGTCGACGTCGCCGCACCCGGCGTCAACGTCTGGTCGACGTACCTGGGCGGCAACTACCGCTTCCTGGACGGCACGTCGATGGCGACCCCGCATGTCGTCGGCGTCGCCGCCCTGGTCTGGTCCCGCAACCCCGAGCTCAGCGGCGACCAGGTCCGCCGGATCGTCGAGAGCACCTGCGACGACGTGGACGCGGCCAACCCGGGGTTCGCCGGCATGCTCGGCCGCGGCCGCGTCAACGCCTACCGCGCGGTCACGAGCCCCCTGGTCTTCCCGACCGACTCCACCGTCCAGGCCGACCTGACGGGCGACGGACGCGCCGACATCGTCGGCTTCGGCGACGCGGGCGTCTGGGTGTCCCTGAACAACGGCAACGGAGGCTTCCCGCAACCCCAGTTGGCGGTCGCCGACTTCGCCTACCAGGCGGGCGGTTGGCGTACGTCCAAACACCCGCGCTTCCTCGCGGACATCACCGGCGACCGGCGCGCGGACATCGTCGGCTTCGGGGACGCGGGCGTGTGGGTCTCCCGGAACAACGGCAACGGGGGTTTCCGGCAGCCGCAGATGGTCGTGGGCAACTTCGCGTATGTGGCGGGTGGTTGGCGGGTGGAGAAGCATCCGCGGTTCCTGGCCGACCTGACTGGCGACGGGCGCGCGGACATCGTGGGGTTCGGGGACGCGGGCGTCTGGGTGTCGCTCAACAACGGCAACGGCACCTTCCAGAACCCGCAGATGGTCGTCGCCAACTTCGCCTACGTCGCGGGAGGTTGGCGCGTCGAGAAACACCCGCGGTTCCTCGCCGACCTGACCGGGGACGGGCGCGCGGACATCGTCGGCTTCGGGGACGCCGGCGTGTGGGTGTCTTTGAACAACGGCAACGGCACCTTCCAGCAACCGCAGCTCGTCGTGCAGAACTTCGGTTACGCGGCCGGGGGTTGGCGGGTGGAGAAGCATCCTCGGTTCCTGGCCGACCTGACCGGGGACGGGCGCGCGGACATCGTGGGGTTCGGGGACGCGGGGGTGTGGGTGTCGCTCAACAACGGCAACGGGACCTTCCAGAACCCCCAGATGGTCGTCGCCAACTTCGCCTACGTCGCGGGCGGTTGGCGGGTGGAGAAGCACCCGCGGTTCCTCGCGGACCTGACCGGGGATGGGCGCGCGGACGTCGTGGGGTTCGGCGACGCGGGCGTCTGGGTGTCGCTGAACAACGGCAACGGCACCTTCCAGAACCCCCAGATGGTCGTCGCCAACTTCGCCTACGTCGCGGGCGGTTGGCGGGTCGAGCGGCATCCGCGGTTCCTCGCCGACCTGACCGGTGACCGGCGGGCCGACGTCGTCGGGTTCGGGAACGCCGGGGTGTGGGAGGCGCTCAACGGCGGGAACGGGACGGCCTTCCAGCAGCCGCGGCTCGTGGTGCAGAACTTCGGCTACGACGCCGGTGGCTGGCGGGTGCAGAAGCACCCGAGGATCGTCGCCGGACGCAGGTGAGCGGACATGACGAAGGACCGGCCCCTCCCGGGACCGGCCCTTCCGTGTACGGCGCTCAGTTGCCGGAGACCGTGACCTTCTCGTCGTTCTTCAGCTCGTCGACCAGGGTCTTCACCTTGGCCTTGTCCCACAGCAGGTTGCCGCCGGTGGAGCCGGAGATCGGCATGTTCATCGACGTGCCGTCACCGCCGTTGACGCCCTTCATCGCCCAGAACATGGAGGCCAGGTCGTACAGGCTCATGTCCTTGTCGACGATCAGCGAGTCCAGGCCCGCGCCCATCGTCGGGTAGAGCTTGAAGGGGTTGAGGATCGTGCTCGGGGTGGCGACCTGGCTGGCGAGCGCGTTGAGGAACTTCTGCTGGTTCTTCGTGCGGTCCAGGTCGGAGCCCGCGAGGGCGTACCGGGTACGGACGAAGGCGAGGGCCTGGTCGCCGTTGAGGGTCTGCTTGCCCGCCTTGAAGTCGGCACCGGACTTGGTGTCCTTCATGCCGCCCTTCGGGATGTCGATCTCGACACCGCCGACCGCGTCCACGATGTTCGCGAAGCCGGCGAAGCCGATCTCGACGTAGTGGTCGATCTTCAGGCCGGTGTTGTACTCGACCGTGCGCACCAGCAGCTCGGGGCCGTCCTCGGCGTAGGCGGCGTTCAGCTTCACGTGCCGGCCCGTGCCCTTGTACGTCTTGCCGGACTCGGAACCCACGAAGGTCGGGATCTCCACGTCCGAGTCACGCGGCAGCGAGATCAGTGTGTCGCCGTTGCTGCCGGTGTGCAGGATCATCATCGAGTCGGTGCGCTTGCCCTCGGCGGAGCCGGTGTGCAGCTGCTTCTTCTGCTCCGAGGAGAGGCCGGCGCGGCTGTCGGAGCCGACGATCAGGTAGTTGGTGCCGTCGCCCTGCTCCGGCCGGTCGATGACCTTGGAGAGGTCGACCTCGCGGTTGAGCTTGGAGTCGGCCCAGAAGTAGGTGCCGACGGTCGTCACGATCAGCCCGGTGATCACGACGATCGCGGTCCACTTGATCCGCTTGCGCCAGTTCGCGGGGCGGCGCGGGCCGCGGCCGCCGCCGTAGTCGCCGGGTCCGTCGTGGCCACCGCCGCCGGGGCTGCCGTAGACCTGGCCGGTGTTGTAACCGCTGTCGTACCCGTCGTAGTCACCATGGCCCTGGCCGTTGACGTACGAGGGCTGCGGCGGCTGCTGCGGCACACCTCCGTACGGCGGCGCCTGGCCGCGGCGGACCTGCCGCATCACGCGCGCGCCCTCGGGCTGTGCGCCTGCGCTGCCGCGTCCGTAGCGGTCGCCGCGGTTGTCGCCAGACCATGCATCGGGCCAATCGTTCATGGGGCCCAGTGTGCAGGTACCTGCTGTGTCCCATACAAGGGTCGTCGGAAAATCAGGGCAGCGCTGTTGCCAAGCTGACACAAATTCCGCGAATGGCAGCTCGGCATAAGGTGGAGGCCATGACAGACCAGGCCACCGCGCCGGAATCGGGAACCGAGCAGATCCCGGGCAAGCCGACCTCGGCGTCCCGGACCACGCTGAGCCACATCATGACCCACAACGACACCAACCTGCTGGGTACGGTGCACGGCGGTGTGATCATGAAGCTGGTGGACGACGCGGCGGGCGCGGTGGCCGGGCGGCACTCCGGCGGGCCCGCGGTAACCGCGTCCATGGACGAGATGGCGTTCCTGGAGCCGGTGCGGGTGGGCGACCTCGTCCATGTGAAGGCACAGGTCAACTGGACCGGGCGGACCTCCATGGAGGTCGGCGTACGGGTCCTCGCCGAACGCTGGAACGAGTCGGCGCCGGCGACGCAGGTCGGGTCGGCGTACCTGGTGTTCGCCGCCGTGGACGCGGACGGGAAGCCGCGCGCGGTCCCGCCGGTCCTCCCGGAGACGGAGAAGGACCGCCGCCGCTACCAGGAGGCCCAGATCCGCCGCACCCACCGCCTCGCACGCCGACGGGCGATCGTGGAACTCCGCGAGAAGCGGGCGGCGGAGGGGCTGGAGGACTAGAGGGTTCCCCTCCACGGCTTGTGGCGTGGCAGCCTGACGCCATGGACACCTTCGCGGCCCGGCTCGACGGCGGATGGGAGTGGTGGGACGCCGCCGTCGAGGAGGCGCAGGCGGGGCGCTGGATCCGTGACGCCGTGGAACGGCAGGTCATCAAGGACATCACCGCTGCGACCAACCCGCTCCACGGCGGGCGGACGGCCCCGTTCACCGAGGACTCGTGGCATGTGCGCATCGGGAGGATCGCGAACTGGGCGGGGGTGCTGCGGCTCGCCGCGCGGTCGGGCGGGTGGGTGCTCCGGCCGGTCGCCGGGTGTCGGCCGCCGCGTCCGGCGGGCATGGCCGAGTTGCTGTCCGGCATCTACGCGGTCGGCGAGCAGGGAGAGATCTGGATGCGGCGGTTCCTGAAGGGCGAGCCGCCGCCCGAGGGCGAGATCGCGAAGGCCGAGGGCTTCCTCACAGGGCCGGGGTCCGTCGAGGACCTTGAGCTGTTCTTCCACGACTGAGGAACCGCGCGTCTGCGTCGTCGGCAGGTAGCCCCCGTGCTTGCGATGAGTTCTGTCGGTCGGGAGAGTCTCATCAGCGTTGTCGACAGCATCAGGAGGATCCCGTGACTCAGCTACTGCGGGTGCAGAACTTCATGGTCTCCAGTGACGGGATCGGCGCGGGGCCCGACGCCGAGCAGAGTCTGGAGAATCCGTTCGGGCTGCCCGTGGGGCCCGAGACGCTGTTCGCCTGGGCGGGGGCGACGGCGAGCTGGCCCAATCGGACCGATCCGGGCGGGAGCCGGGGGCTGGACGACTACTTCACGCGGGACTTCTCGCGCAACATCGGCGCGGAGATCATGGGCCGCAACAAGTTCGGGCCGCAGCGGGGGCCCTGGCAGGACCACGAGTGGCAGGGCTGGTGGGGCGACGAACCGCCCTTCCACACCCCGGTGTTCGTGCTGACCCACCACACCCGCCCCTCGATCACCCTCTCGGACACCACGTTCCACTTCGTCTCCGGCGAGCCGGCCGCCGTGCTCGCGCAGGCGCGCGAGGCCGCCCAGGGCAAGGACGTCCGCCTCGGCGGCGGCGTCAGCACGGTCCGCCAGTTCCTGGACGCGGACCTCGTCGACACCCTCCACGTCGCCGTCTCCCCGGTGAAACTCGGCACCGGCCTCCGCCTGTGGGACTCCCCGGACGACCTCCGGGACCGCTTCCACCTGGAGGTCGTACCGAGCCCGAGCGGGGTGACACACCACCTGTTCTGGCGGAAGTGACCGGAAGCAGGACGAGCGGGCGTCAGGTCGCGGCGGGCAGGTAGCGCGCCGCCACGACTCCCGCCGCCCTCCGCAGGCGCTCGTAGTACCCCGCGCAACAGGGGTCGTCGATCAGCGGCAGGACCTCGTCCAGGCGCGTGACGCAGAACCAGAGGGTCGCGACGGCGTCGTCACCGAGACCACCACCCAGTTCGCACTGGACGAGGCCCGCGGTGTCCGAGTCGAGCAGGACCAGATCCACCCCCGCGACGTCGACGCCCCGGAAGCCCGCCGGGAACGGCGCGTGCAGGTGCTCCTCCCAGAGTCGGGAGAGCTCGCCGTCGTCATGTCGTACGCCCATGCCTCTGATCCTCCCCCGACGTGAAAAAGCCCCGGTCCGCGCGGGCCGGGGCTTCTTCGACGTCCTGTTTACGGCAGGTTGCGCGCCATCACGATGCGCTGGACCTGGTTCGTGCCCTCGTAGATCTGGGTGATCTTGGCGTCGCGCATCATGCGCTCGACCGGGTAGTCGCGGGTGTAGCCGTAGCCGCCGAGGAGCTGGACGGCGTCCGTGGTGACCTCCATCGCCACGTCCGAGGCGAAGCACTTGGCGGCCGCGCCCTGGAAGGTGAGGTCCTTGTCGCCGCGCTCGGAGGCGGCCGCCGCCTGGTACGTCAGCGAGCGGGCCGCGGCGATCTTCATCGCCATGTCCGCGAGCATGAACTGGATGCCCTGGAAGTCGGCGATCGCCTTGCCGAACTGCTTGCGCTCCTGGACGTACCCCTTGGCGTAGTCCAGCGCGCCCTGGGCGACACCGAGAGCCTGGGCCGCGATCGTGATGCGGGTGTGGTCCAGGGTCTTCATCGCCGTAGCGAAGCCCGTGCCCTCCTCGCCGATCATGCGGTCGGCCGGGATGCGGACGTTGTCGAAGTAGACCTCGCGGGTCGGGGAGCCCTTGATCCCGAGCTTCTTCTCGGGGGCACCGAAGGAGACGCCCTCGTCGGACTTCTCGACGACGAACGCGGAGATGCCCTTGGAGCGCTTCGTGAGGTCGGTCACGGCCATCACGGTGTAGTACTCGCTCACGCCCGCGTTGGTGATCCAGCGCTTCACGCCGTTGAGGACCCAGAAGTCGCCGTCGCGGACCGCCTTGGTCTTCATGCCGGCCGCGTCGGAGCCGGCGTCCGGCTCGGAGAGGGCGTACGAGAACATGCCGTCGCCCTTGGCGAGCGGCGAGAGGTACTTCTTCTTCAGGTCCTCGGAGCCGGAGAGGATGACCGGGAGCGAGCCCAGCTTGTTCACCGCGGGGATCAGGGAGGACGAGACGCAGGCGCGCGCCACCTCCTCGATCACGATGACCGTGGCGAGCGCGTCGGCGCCCGCGCCGCCGTACTCCTCGGGGACGTGCACGGCGTGCAGGTCGTTCGCAACCAGGGCGTCCAGCGCCTCCTGCGGGAAGCGCGCCTCCTCGTCGACCGCGGCGGCGTACGGCGCGATCTTCGCCTCCGTCAGGGCACGGATGGCGTCCCGGAGCATGTCGTGCTCCTCGGACGGGCGGTACAGGTCGAAGTCAGCCGATCCGGCCAAGGTCTCTCACGCTCCAAGGACGCTGCGTTGCCTGCGCTAATTACCGTTAAGTAACTCAAAGTTTAGGGGCCTGCCCACGGCAGTGATACGTGAGCTTGGCGACAGGGGGAAAACTGCCCGTCGCAGGGCCCGACTATGCTCGGGCACCGCATGACCGCAGACCCCTCTGGAGACCTCATGAGCCTCAAGATCACCGTGATCGGCACCGGCTATCTCGGCGCCACGCACGCCGCGGCCATGGCCGAGCTCGGGTTCGAGGTGCTGGGGCTCGATGTCGTGCCCGAGAAGATCGAGATGCTCCAGCGGGGCGAGGTCCCGATGTACGAGCCCGGCCTGGAGGACCTGCTGCGCAAGCACGTCGCCGGCATCGAGGGCTCCACCGGCCGGCTCCGCTTCACCATGGACTTCGCGGAGGTCGGCGCCTTCGGTGACGTGCACTTCGTCTGCGTGAACACCCCGCAGCGGCACGGCGAGTACGCCTGCGACATGTCGTACGTCGACTCCGCGATCGCCTCTCTCGCCCCGCACCTGGACCGCCCGGCCCTCGTCGTCGGCAAGTCGACGGTGCCGGTCGGCTCCGCGGACCGACTCGCCCGCTACCTCGTCGAGAACTCCCCCGCCGGCGAGGGCGCCGAGCTGGCCTGGAACCCGGAGTTCCTGCGGGAGGGGTTCGCGGTGGACGACACCCTCCACCCGGACCGCATCGTGGTGGGCGTGCGCAGCGAGCGCGCGGAGAAGCTGCTGCGCGAGGTGTACAGGACCCCGCTCTCGGAGGGCACACCCTTCGTGGTGACGGACTTCCCGACCGCCGAGCTGGTGAAGACCTCCGCGAACTCCTTCCTGGCGACCAAGATCTCCTTCATCAACGCGATGGCGGAGATGTGCGAGGCCTCGGGCGGCGACGTGGCCCGGCTCGCGGAGGCGATCGGGTACGACGACCGGATCGGGAAGAAGTTCCTGCGCGCCGGGATCGGCTTCGGCGGCGGCTGTCTGCCCAAGGACATCCGGGCGTTCATGGCCCGGGCGGGCGAGCTGGGCGCCGACCAGGCCCTCACCTTCCTCCGCGAGATCGACTCGATCAACATGCGCCAGCGCGGCCAGATGGTGGAGCTGGCCCGGCAGGCGCTGGGCGGCGGGTCGTTCCTCGGCAAGCGGGTCGCGGTGCTCGGCGCCACCTTCAAGCCCGACTCGGACGACGTCCGCGACTCCCCCGCCCTCAACGTCGCCGGCCAGATCCACCTCCAGGGCGGCCAGGTCACCGTCTACGACCCCAAGGGCATGGCCAACGCCCGCCGCCTCTTCCCGACCCTCGGCTACGCCGACACGGCCGTGGACGCGGTCCGCGGCGCGGATGTCGTACTCCACCTGACGGAGTGGCGAGAGTTCCGCGACCTGGACCCGGCAGCCCTCGGCGAGGCAGCGGCGACGAAGCTGATCCTGGACGGCCGCAACGCCCTGGACCCGACCCTGTGGCGCAAGGCCGGCTGGACGTACCGGGCGATGGGCCGCCCGACGGCCTAAGCGACCGGGGCCAGGGCCGGGTCGCGGAGTGATTGGTGCAGATGTCCCGGCTGCAAGCGCTTTCTGATGGGTCTTGGCGGGACAAACGCACCAATCCCTTCGGAGGCCGCGGGGGGGGGGACGGCGCGGGTGGAGACCCGGGGTGAGATTTCTCGATCCGGGGGGCTCGGGGTGCGCGGGGCGGGGGCGTACGGGGCGGTGGCGGGGGGTCGGGCGGGCTGCGGGGGGCGGGGGCGACTGATGGGGTCGGGGGGCGGCCGGGGGGCGTTGTCCGGGGCTGTCAGGGGTTCGGCGAATGTGGTCTGACCTGGTGTTTCTCTCGTTTTCTCCTAGGGTGGAGTCCTCTGTTGAACTCCTTCGGAGGGGGACTCTGTGAGTCATGAAGGCGTGCGTTATGACGGCAGTCGGATCGAGGTGCTGGAGGGGCTTGCGGCCGTGCGGAAGCGGCCCGGGATGTGGGTCGGGTCGACCGGTGAGCGCGGTGTGCGGCACATGGTGTTCGCCGTCGTCGACCGTGCGGTGAACGATGTTCTGGCCGCGGGCTCCGGCTCCGTGGACGTCACGCTCAGGCCCGACGGCGTGCGGGTCGTCGACGGTGGGTCGGGCATCCCCGTGGAGGCCGCCGGGCACTCCGGTGAGCCCACCCTTGAGGCCGTGCTGAGCCGTTGGGGGGCCGAGAAGTACGTCGGTGGCCGTCACGTCGTGGACGCGACACCCTTCTTCAACAACTGGCTCTTCGTCGTCAACGCCCTGTCGAGCCGGCTGACGGTCGAGGTACGGCGGGGCGGGGAGCGGTGGGTCCAGGAGTACGCGCGGGGAGTCGCCGCAGGTCCGCCTGTGACCGCAGGGCCCGCGACCGGCACCGGCACCACCTTCTTCTTCCGGCCCGACGACGAGATCTTCGCGACGACGGAGTGCTCCTACGAAGCTCTGGAGCAGCGCCTCAGGGAACTCGCCCTGCTCAACCCCGGCCTGGAGCTCTCCCTGACCGACGAGCGCACCCCGGGCGAGTCCCGGGCGTGCCGGTTCCGATTCCCTGGCGGGACACGGGACTTCGTGGCACTGCTCGAAAGGGGGGCGGGGAGTCCCGTGCACGCGGACGTCGTCCACGTCGAGCGGGAGGATCCGCGGATGGCGGGCATCGTGGAGGTGGCGCTGCGCTGGAGCGACGCGGACGACGAGCGGATGCGGTCCTTCGCCAACAGCCGGGCCACCACGGAGGGCGGCACGCATGTCGCCGGCTTCCGGGCCGGGCTGGCGGCCGCGCTCACCTCGTACGGGCGATCGCGCGGGCTGCTGACGGCCGACGACCCCGACTTCGGTCCCGGACAGATCGGCAGGGGTCTGACGTCGGTCGTGGCGGTGCGGCTGGACACGCCCGAGTTCGAGGGCGCCACGAGGGGCCGGCTCGGCGGCGGCGAGGTGCGTGAAGGTGTCGAGGAGATCGTCCGTGAGCACCTCTCCGCGTGGCTCGTGGAGCACCCCGAGGAGGCGGCGGCCGTGATCGGCATATGCAGGCTTCCCTGGAATCCACAAGACGAGTTCGATTTGCATTCGAGCACGGTGACGAATTGACCGTTCTCACAGCCCAAGCACCTGTAAAGGAGAGGTAGGCAACGATCGGTTAACCACCGCGTAGTGACGCGGAATCCGCCCTCCACTCCACTGTTCGTCATTCGCCGCACTCTACGGTCGAATTGACCTGAGCATGTCAGGAGTGAGTCATGCCCTTGTTCCGCAGGGCGGAGGTTCCGCGCGACCACCGCGACGAGGTGGTCGCCGGGGCGCTCGTGGCGGCGGTGGTGATCGTGCTGGGGTACGCGTCGGGCATCGGCGCCCCCGCCGGCACCGCCGAGGCCGCGACGCCCCCGGCCGCGACGCCCGCGACCACGACTCCGCCGGCGGCCACGCCCGGGACGGCGACGGGCCAAGTACCTTCGGGCAGCGGTGAGTTGCCGTCGTACGGCGGGGTCGGCGCGGATGCCGGATACGGCACCGGCGGATACGCGACGGGCGGGTACAGCACCGGTGGGTACGGCACCGGCAGCCAAGGCGCGGTCACCGGTGGCACCGGCACCCTGCCCACCACCCCGGGCGACGGCGGTCACTCCGGCCATACGACGTCCCCGGCGCCGCCCGCCGGGACACCCACCCCGACGCCGTCCCCCACCGACGCCTGCGCGACCGGCGAGGTCAGCCTCGTCCAACCGCTCCTCTCCGCCGTCACCGATCCCGTCTTCGGCCTCCTGAACGGCTCGACCGCGAGCCCGTCCCCGGAGCCCTCCCCCTGCGTCGGCCTCGCGCCCGCCTCCAGCCTCCTGGGCGGACTCCTCGCCCCCTCCCCGCAGCCGGAGGCGACCCCGTGAAGCGTGTCCTGGTGCTGCTCGCCGCCCTCGTCTGCGCTCTGCTCGCCGTCGCTCAACCCGCCGCCGCCCACACCGAGTTGGTGAGTTCCTCGCCCAAGGACGGGGCGCGGTTGGCGAAGGCGCCCGAGCGGCTCACGCTCACCTTCGACGAGGCCGTCGACCTGGCCTCCGTACGTGTGCTGACGGTGGACGGGGACCGGCTGCCGGTGTCGCGGACGGCGCGGAAGAACGTCGTACAGGTCGCGCTCGGCAATCCGGCGGACGGGCGGTTCGCGCTCGTGTGGTCCGTCGTGGACGAGGCGGACGGGCACGCCTCCTCCGGGCGGATCGCCTTCGCAGTCGCCCCCAAGTCCCAGGCCGCCGCGGGGACTTCCTCGACCGGCGGCGACAAGGCCACCGCTCCCGCGCCTTCCCCCTCGGTGCGCAAGGGTCTCGTCGCCGCCCGCTGGACCGGCTACCTCGCGCTCGCCCTGTTCGTCGGCGGACTCGCCTTCCTCACGCTGCTGTGGCCGGACGGGGCGGCCGAACCGCGCGCCCGGCTGCTGCTCGGGCTGGCCTGGACCGGCGGA
Source organism: Streptomyces sp. NPDC047072 (assembly GCF_040643855.1). Lineage (NCBI taxonomy): Bacteria > Bacillati > Actinomycetota > Actinomycetes > Kitasatosporales > Streptomycetaceae > Streptomyces > Streptomyces sp. NPDC047072. The sequence continues at coordinate 22,959 of NZ_JBEYVC010000076.1, forward strand.
CTGCTCGCGACCGTGGCGACGATCGGCCTCCAGGGCGCCTACGTCTCCTTCGGCGGCCCGCGCGACGCGCTGCGCCCGGCGACGTACGCGGACCTCCTGGCCACCCAGCCCGGCATCGTGCTCGCCTGCCGCGCGCTGATGTGGGTGCTCGCGGCCGTGGTGCTCGCCGCGCTGCTCCAGGGCGGGGCGCGCTCGCCCGGGTGGCGGGCCGGCGCCCTCGCGGTCTCCTTCGGACTGCTGCGCACCACCGGCATGACGGGCCACAACTCCGAGGGCAGCGAGCCCACTTGGGGCGCCGTCGCCGACTTCGTGCACCTGCTCGGGGCCGCGCTGTGGATCGGCGGGCTCGCGATGCTGGCACTGGCGGTGCTGCCGCGCCGGCGGGCCGCGGAGCTGGCCGCGGTGGTGCCGGGTTACTCGAAGCTCGCGGCGGTGAGCGTCACCGGCATCGTCGGCGCCGGGCTGGTGCTCGCGTGGCAGGTCGTGGGGTCGTACGACGCCCTGCTGCACACGTCGTACGGGCATCTGCTGCTGGTCAAGACGGCCGTCCTCGGGGGCGTCCTGGTGGCCGCGTACGCGAGCCGCCAGTGGGTGCGCACCCGCCTCGATCTCGCCGTGCTGCTGCGCGGCGACGCCGCCACCGTGCGGCCCTTCGGTTACTCGGTCGCGGTCGAGACGGGGCTGGTCCTCGTCGTGCTCGCCGTGACGAGTCTGCTGGTCACGGCCGATCCCGGCCGCTGAACTCCCGGAAATACAGAAGGAGTTGTAGTGAGAAGCAAAGACGAGACCGGTGGGCGGCGCAGCAAGTCGCCGGCCGCGAACCGGTCCCTGCTGTTCGCCGGCCTCGGCGCGGCGCTCGCCGCCGTACTCGGACTCGGGCTGCTGAGCGCGGCCACGGGCTCCACGACGGCCTCGCAGCAGGCCGCGGGCGCGGCTCAGGCGCCCGCTGCCGCCGCTGCCGCGATGAAGGCCGCCGCCACGCCGGACTACCAAGTCGACATCATGGGCTACAAGTTCGGCGACGGGAAGCAGCTCGTCGTCGAGGTCGGCCAGACCGTGCAGTGGACCAACCACGACAGCGCGCCGCACACGGTGACCACCACCAAGGCCCCGGTCGCCTTCGACTCGGGGACGCTCCAGCAGGGCGACTCGTGGTCGTACACCTTCACCAAGGTGGGCACCTACGAGTACTACTGCGCGGTGCACCCGGACATGGTGTCCTCCGTGAAGGTCGTCGCGGCCTCGGGCGGTGGCGGCGGCGGTACGACCCCTGCGCCCACCCCGACCGCGACGCCGACCCCGACCCCCACGACCGGTCCTACGGCGACGCCCACGGCCACTCCGACGACCGCTCCTACGGCCTCCCCGACTCCCACGCCGACGGCCACGGGCGGTACCGGTGACGGCGGTTCCGGCGAGCAGTGCACCAGCGTCAAGAACGTGCTGCTGCCGATCCTCCAGCACCTCTACTCGGCCCACCTGGAGGAGTCGCCGGGGCAGCAGGTGCAGGACGCGCTGGCGCTCGACTCGTACCTCAAGATGCACACCGTGTGGATCGAGAGCATCCTCAAGCCGGCGGTGGACGGCGGGAGTTCGGTGGCCGACGACACCCTCACCGTGCTGCTCCAGCACATCTACTCGGCACACCTGGAGGAGTCGCTCGGGCAGCAGGTCACCGATCTGCTGAACCCCGACAGCTACGTGAAGATGCACACCGTCTGGGCCGAGCACCTGCTCACGCCCACCACGGACTTCCTCACCACCAGCTGCTGACGCGGGGGTGGACGCCGTTCCGGCCGAGGCTCAGTCGGCCGGAACGGCGTCCATGGCCCATTCTCCACACCGCCGCCACATTTCGGGAACCGCCTGCCAAGGAGTTCGGGATGACAACCGTCACCCTGCCCACCGTTTCGCCGCCCCGCCCGTTCGCCGAACTCACCGCTTGGTACGGGCCGTTGCCTGTACGGCGCCGTCGTGTCGCCCTTGTCGAGGCGGTGCGGGAGGTGTCGGACGACAGCGCGGAGACGTACCGCCTCGTGTTCGACGGGGGTGCCTTCCGCGCCGCGTTCGTCTCCGACCGGGTGGATGTCGTAGCGCCCGGCGACCGTCTTCAGCTCACCGGTGACCTCACCCTCGACGACTCCCCGTTCCCGGTCCTGTTGCGGCTGCGGATCGTCGACCGGACCGAGGACCGCCTTCTCGCCGTGGGCACGGCCCTTCTGCCCTACCGGCTGCTGCGGCGGGCCACCGGGTTCCGGCTGCCGTTCCGGCTGCCGGCCACGCGGCTTCGGCTGCTGGTCGCGGGGGAGTTCGCATGAAGGCGTTGCGAGGGGCCGCGGTGCTTGTTCTGCTCTTCGTCTGGCTGCTGCCTGCCGGGCAGGCGTCCTCGGCGTCCTACAGCGTGTCCATGCACGGGTACGCGTTCTCGCCGGCGTCGCTCAGTGTGCCCGCGGGGGCGACGGTGACCTGGACGAACCACGACACCGCGCCGCACGACGTGAAGACCACGTCGGGGCCGGTCGCCATCCACTCGCCCATGTTGAGCAAGGGGCAGAGCTGGAGTTTCACGTTCACGGCGGCCGGGTCGTACGGGTACTACTGCACGGTCCATCCGGACATGACGGCGGGGATCGTGGTGCGGGCGGCGGTGGTGGCTGCACCGACGCCGTCGCGGGTGCCGGTGGAGCCGGCGCGGAGCCGGGCGGCGGCTGTACCGAGTCCTCAGCGGACGCCGACGCCGAGTGCGGTGCGGTCGATGCCGGGCATGGAGATGCCGGTGGCTACGCCGACGCCTACGGCCACGCCCACGCCGGCTCCCGCGGTTTCGCCGGTCGTCGTACCGCAGGCGGCCACGCAGACCACGGCGTCCGCTGTTCGGCCCTTGGATCCGTTGCTGGTGTTGACCGGGATCGTCGCGGGGGTTGCCGTGTTGTGTCTGCTGCTGGTGGGGTCTCGGGCGCGGCAGGGGGGTGCCTCTTAGGGTTGGCGGGCGGCTGCGGGTCCGTTGTGGCTGGTCGCGCAGTTCCCCGCGCCCCTAGGTGGGACCACTAACTCTTCGCTCTGTAGCGGCGCATCTTCGCCCTCGCCCCGCAGACCTGCATCGAGCACCAGCGGCCCCTTCCCGCCGGGCTGCGGTCGTAGTACGCCCAGTGGCAGTCCTTGGCCTCGCAGGACTTGAGGCGGGTCCAGGTGCCCTCGATCAGGGACGTGGCGACCGCTGCGGCCACGCGGGAGAGGAGAGGGGCACCGGTCAGCGGGGTCAGGGTGGCCGAGCCGTCCGTGGGCTCGACGCTCACGATCAGCGGCGCCCCCGCCAGCAGCTCTCCCAGCGGCGCGACCTCGCGGTGCGGGGCGTGGCCCGCGTGGGCCAGCAGGGTGGCTCGCAGGGACTCGCGGAGTTCCAGCGCGGCCGGAAGGTCCTCCTGCGTGAGGCCGAAGCGGGCGCGGCCCTCCGGTGTGGCCAGCGCGTCCGCGCCCGACTCCAGGTCAAGCGTGTTGACCAGGGACTGGACCAGGGCCAGGCCCCCGGGCGCGGGCGATCGCTCACTCATGGGTGCACGCTACCTAGCTTGTGATTTCCCTTGCGACGTTACCTCCAGTGCGGGAGTATGCGGTAACGCAGTTACTCGTTGAGTGCTTCTACAGGTAACGGGAGGAAGTCATGGCTCTCGCCAAGCTGGGTGCCGTCGTCCTGGACTGTCCCGACCCCGGTGAGCTGGCCGGGTTCTACGCGCGGGTGCTGGGCGGCACCGTCGAGGCGCAGGACGGGTGGGCGGACCTCACGACCGCCGACGGCAAGGCGCTCGCCTTCCAGGCCGCCGCCGGATTCGTACCGCCGAAGTGGCCCGCGCCGGATGCCTCGCAGCAGTTCCATCTGGACCTGACCGTCGAGGACCTGGACGCGGCGGAGAAGGAGGTGCTGGCGCTCGGCGCGAAGGCGCTGGACACGGACGACCGCTCGCGCTCCTGGCGTGTGTACGCCGACCCGGCGGGGCACCCGTTCTGTCTCTGCGCCTGCTGAAAGCTCTGTGCCCGCCGACACCTGGAGGGTCCGCCGTGACCGTCGCCCGTTTCCGTTCCGTCGTGCTCGACTGCCCCGATCCGCGCGCGCTCGCCGCCTTCTACGCCCAGGTCTGCGGGGGCAGCCCGGAGCGGGAGGACGACGACTGGGTCGTGCTGCGTGTCCCGGACGGGCCGCGGCTCGCCTTCCAGCGCGCCGAGGGCTTCACCCCGCCGGAGTGGCCGCGGGCGGACCGCAACTCCCAGCAGTTCCACATCGACCTCGACGGCGGGACCACCTGGGAGGAGATCGACGCGGCGGAGGAGAAGGTGCTGGCGCTGGGGGCGCGGGTGCTGGACCGGGAGGACTACGAGAAGAAGGACTTCCGGGTGTACGCCGATCCGGCGGGGCATCCCTTCTGCCTCTGCCGGATCGACCCCATCCCGTGAGCCGAGACCGTCAGCCGTCCAGCTCCGCGATCTTCGCCGTGGACGGCTCCCGCCGCTGCTGTGCCGCCCGTGCCGTGAAGTCCGCGCCGCGCAGCACCCGCTGGACGTTGCCCCAGGTCAGCAGCGCGAGGTCCTCCTCGCTCCAGCCGCGGCGGAGCAGTTCGGCGACGAGGTGCGGGTAGCAGGAGGCGTCCCGCAGCTCCTGCGGATGCGCGGTGCCCGCGTCGTACGTGCCGGACAGGCCCACGCACTCGGCGCCGGCGACCTCGCGGACGTGGTCGAGGTGGTCGGCCACGTCCCGGACCGTCGGCCCGGTCTGCTCGGCGGTCAGCGGCACCATGCACAGCCCCTTGGCGGCGCCCATCTCGGCGAGCAGCTCGTCGGGGAGGTTGGCCGGGTGGGGCCGTAGGGCGCGGGCGGCGGAGCGGGTGAAGAGCACCGGCGCCTTGGAGACCGCGAGCGCGCGGCGGGCGGTGTCCTCGGAGGCGCCGGAGAGGTCGGCGAGGACGCCGAGGCGGTTCATCTCGCGCAGCACCTCCTCGCCGAACCGGGTCAGCCCCGCCTCGCTCGCCCAGGTCGCGCCGGAGAGGGTGAGGGCGCGCAGGCCGAGGGCGTGCAGGGAGCGCAGGATGCCGAGGGAGTCGCCGAGCGCGGCGGCGCCCGCGGGGCCGAGGAGGACGGCGATGCGGCCGCAGTTGCGGGCGTCGGTGGTCTGGCCCGCGGTGCAGACCAGGCGCAGGCCCTCGGGGTGGTTGCGGACGACGGTCTTGACCAGGTCGAGCTGTTCCATGGTGGCGCCGACGGCGCGGTCCCCGTCGAGGCCCTCGGGCAGGTGCAGCGACCACAGCAGGGCGCCGACGTGTCCCTCGCGCAGCCGCGGCACGTCGGTGTCGACGGCGCTCTCGCCGAGTTCCAGGTCGAACCAGGGCAGGTGCCTGAGGGCCCAGGGCAGTCCGCTGTAGCCGTCGGCGACGGGGTGCGCGGCGAGGATGGCGTGGGCGCGTTCCAGGGGAGTGGTGCCGGGGTCGGAGACGGGGGCGTACGGCTGCGGGGCCGCCTCGAAGGGGTCGGCGAGGTCGTCGAGTCCGCCGACCTCGGCCGTGGTGTGCAGTTCGTCCTGGAGGTCTGCCATGGCGGGCTCCGTACGTCGTGATCTACGTCGTGATCGCAGTACGGTCACCGTCGCACGGGGTGCGGGGGGCTTCCTGGTGGACGGGGCGTTCGGGGTACGGCTGCCGTACATCACCTCGTGCGTCTTCGTCAGATCATGCAGGACCCGAAGACTCCCGCTCCTCAAACAAGCTCTGTCGCCAATCACTCACCACAAGCACATTTTCCCCTCCCACACCATCATCAAGCAGCGATATTTGCGGCCTACTCTAGACCGGAGCGATTAGCCATGTGTCTTTTGGGTAATCACCCGATTGACGGTATCGGTGCGCGCTCAGCTTGACGCACCCGGCGAAGAGGCGGCAGCAATTCAGTAACGCCGCCTCGCTCGTGGCGATTTCCGATGTGGAGGACTGGCGTCTTCCCACCATCGACCGTCACCAGAAGAGGAGCATCATGCCCACGGCCGTCGACCCGAGCCTGAACCGCCGCAAGCTACGCCTGGCCCTCAAGGCGGCCCGCGACAAACGCGGACTGACCCAGCGGGAGGCCGCGGAGGCACTGGAGTGGTCGCTGTCGAAGATCATCCGCATCGAGGCGGGCACCGTCAGCCTGTCGGTCACGGATCTTCGCGCGCTGCTCCGGGAATACAGGGTCGAAGACCAGGACGTCGTCACCGACTTGGAAGAAGCTGCCCGCGGCAGCAAGGGCCAGTCCTGGTGGACCGAGTACAACGACGTCATCAGCCCGCCGTTCACCCAGTACCTGGGCTACGAGAGCGCGGCGACCAACATCCGGGGTTACCACCCGAGCCTCATTCCCGGGCTCCTCCAGACTGCGGACTACATCACCGCCATCTTCGAGGGCGGCCGCACGCCCGCCAGCATCCAGCGCCGTCTGGACCTCCGCATGGCCCGGCAGGAACGGGCCCTCCAGGAGGACGGACCCGATCTGGAGATGATCCTCGACGAGGCGGCCGTGCGCCGTCAGCTGGGAGGGCCCTCTGTCATGCGCCGTCAGCTGGAGTTCCTCAAGGAGCTGACCACTGAGCACAAGGCCACCCTACGGGTGCTTCCCTTCACGGCGGGGGCCCACGACAGCCTGGACGGAAGCTTCTTCCTCCTGGGCTTCAAGGACGACGAGGACGTGCTCTACAAGGCCGGCCCGGGAAGCGTGGACACGGTTCGCGACGACCGCGCGATCGTCGCCCGTTACCAGGAGTGCTTCGAAGATCTGCGGAGCAAAGCCCTCAGTGAGGAGGACACCTTGAGGATGCTCGACGAACTCATCGAACAGTTGCAGCACACCTGACGCGTACGGCGCGCCATCAGGCCCGGGGGAAGCCATGAGGACGGACAACAGCAGGAACGGGCGTCGCGGCTCCGGGCCGGATGCCGCGAGCACGCGAGGTGACTCCGTGCGTCCTGCTGTCCCGGAACCAGGGTTCGGTCGCGCCCCGCGGAGCGCGGCCCTCGTTCGGGCCGCGCTCGGCGGCCGGGACGCCTGTGCTCGCTTCCTCCTGCTGCACAGGACGGTGGCCGACAACAACATGCGGCGTCGGCACGCGCACGTGGACGACGTCCTACGTGTCCTGCGCACCATCGCGGCATTGCTGCTGTTCTTCTCCGCGTCCTCCGCCCTGGTGGCCTATGCCGGCATCAGGATGGGCGTGGCCCCGGAAATCTGCTGGATCGGCAGTGTGGGAAGCGGGCCGGTACTCGTGCGGAGCTTCATCAGACTCTTCGACTCGGTGCGTCCTTCGCTGCCGGCGGCGCCAGAAGACCGATCGTCCATCGACGGGCCTTAGCTGGTGACTGCGCCCACCACCACCCCGCGGCGGCGGCCACTGCAACCAGTACCGTCAGCCAGGTCGCCAACCGTACCCACGGGCTTCCCCCCAGCAAGGACGCCGCCGCCCCGGCGGCGGAGGCGAACACGCCAGCCACCAGGCAGTACCCGAGAACACCGGGCTCCCTGGTCTTCGACTGTCCAACATGCTGAGCGTTCATCGTCCGTCCGGCTGGATCCGAGTCACCCATGGTCCTGCTCGGCGCCGTACGAGGTCAAGAACATCGGCAGTGCCGAGCGCCAGGAAGCAGGGGCGAAGGACAACATGGCCGACTCCGGACACTTGGAATCACGCACCCGCACCTGACCGGACGACACTGCGATCTCACAGCAATTGCCCTCGCCGTCCCCGGTGTAGCTGCTCTTCCACCACACGACCGCATCTCGACCCCCAGCCAACGCCGCCCCCTCTCCTCCATGGAGATGCCACGTCCTGGACCCTGTGGAAGGTCTACCCATGACGGCGGACGTTCAACAGGGAACCTCCTCGCCCACCCTCCCGCCCACCGCCCATGCGCAGTGCATCGGCCAAGATCGGTCCGGGTCCGTCAGCCGTCCAGCGACTCCAGCGTCGCGTTCGACGGCCCCCGCGTCGCCTGAAGATCCCGGGCCACGTCCTCCGCCGCGCCCAGCACCCGTACCGCGTTCCGCCAGGTCAGCTTGGCGAGGTCGGGCCTCGACCAGCCGCGGTCCAGGAGTTCGGCGATGAGGTTGGGGTAGCCGGAGACGTCGGTGAGGCCGTCGGGGGTGAAGGCCGTGCCGTCGTAGTCGCCGCCGATGCCCAGGTGGTCGATGCCCGCCACCTCGCGCATGTGGTCCAGGTGGTCGGCGACGGTCGCGACCGTGGCGGCCGGGCGCGGGGTGCGCTCCTCGAAGGCGCGGTGCACCTTCATCGCCTCGGGCGTGGTCTCCAGGTGGTGGAAGCCGTGCGCGCGCATGTTCTCGTCGGCCGCGGCCGTCCAGTCGACGGCGGCCTGGAGCACGAACTTCGGCACGAACGTCACCATCGCCATGCCGCCGTTGGCCGGCAGGCGTTCCAGGACGTCGTCCGGGATGTTGCGCGGGTGGTCGCACACCGCCCGGGACGAGGAGTGCGAGAAGATCACCGGCGCCGTGGAGGTGTCCAGGGCGTCCCGCATGGTCGTCGCCGCCACGTGCGAGAGGTCCACGAGCATGCCCTCGCGGTTCATCTCCCGCACCACCTCACGGCCGAAGGCCGACAGGCCGCCGACACCGGGTTCGTCGGTCGCGGAGTCCGCCCAGTCGTTGTTGTCGTTGTGGGTGAGCGTCATATAACGCACCCCGAGCGTGTACAACGCGCGTAGCGTCGCAAGGGAGTTGGCGATCGAGTGCCCGCCCTCGGCCCCCATGAGAGAGGCGATACGGCCCTCCGCGCGCGCCGCCTCCATGTCGGCGGCGGTCAGCGCGGGCCGGAGGGTGTCGGCGTACCGCGCCTGCAACTGCCGTACGCAGTCGATCTGCTCCAGGGTCGCCGGCACCGCGTCGGGCAGGTCCGAGCGGACGTACACCGACCAGTACTGCGCGCCTACGCCACCGGCCCGCAGCCGGGCCAGGTCGGTGTGCAGATGGGCGCTCTGGTCGACGGCGATGTCCCGGGCGTCGAGGTCGTAGCGGACCTGCTGGCGCAGTGCCCAGGGCAGGTCGTTGTGCCCGTCGACGACCGGGAACTCGGCGAGCAGTTCCCGGGCGGTCTCCAGTGCGCTCACGGCCGTCACTTCCCGAAGCCGAAGCCGCCGTTCCCGGCCCCCTCGACCTTGGCGCGCAGCCGCTTGCCCTTGTCGGTCGCCTGGTCGTTCAGCTCCTGCTGGAAGTCCTTCATCCGGCCGAGGAGCTCGTCGTCCTGGGTGGCGAGGATCCTGGCCGCGAGCAGCCCCGCGTTGCGGGCCCCGGCGACGGAGACGGTCGCGACCGGGACGCCGGCCGGCATCTGCACGATGGACAGCAGCGAGTCCATGCCGTCGAGGTACTTCAGCGGGACCGGAACGCCGATGACGGGGAGGGGGGTGACGGAGGCGAGCATGCCCGGGAGGTGGGCGGCGCCCCCGGCCCCGGCGATGATCACCTTCAGTCCGCGCTCCGCCGCCTGCTCGCCGTACGCGATCATCTCGCGCGGCATCCGGTGCGCGGAGACCACGTCGACCTCGTACGCGACCTCGAACTCGTCGAGGGCCTGCGCGGCGGCCTCCATGACGGGCCAGTCGGAGTCCGACCCCATGACGATGCCTACAACGGGGCTCATTCTGTGATCGTGCCTCTCAGGTAGCCGGCTGCGTGACGTGCGCGGTCGAGAACGTCGTCCAGGTCGTCGCCGTAGGTGTTGACGTGGCCGACCTTGCGGCCGGGCTTCACGTCCTTGCCGTACATGTGGATCTTCAGCTTGGGGTCGCGGGCCATGCAGTGCAGGTACGCGGAGTACATGTCGGGGAAGTCGCCGCCGAGGACGTTGACCATGACGGTCCACTTCGCGCGGGGGCGCGGGTCGCCGAGCGGGAGGTCGAGGACGGCCCGGACGTGGTTGGCGAACTGCGAGGTGATCGCGCCGTCCATCGACCAGTGGCCCGAGTTGTGCGGGCGCATCGCGAGTTCGTTGACGAGGATGCGGCCGTCTCGGGTCTGGAACAGCTCGACGGCGAGGTGGCCGACGACGTCCAGTTCCTTGGCGATCGACAGGGCCATCTCCTCGGCCCGCAGGGCGAGGGACTCGTCCAGGTCCGGGGCGGGCGCGATGACCGTGTCGCAGACGCCGTTGACCTGCTGGGACTCCACGACCGGGTAGGCGACGGCCTGGCCGTGCGGCGAGCGGACGACGTTGGCGGCCAGTTCGCGGACGTAGTCGACCTTCTCCTCGGCGAGGACGGGCACACCGGCCCGGAAGGGGTCGGCGGCCTCCTCGGCGGAGTCGACGACCCACACGCCCTTGCCGTCGTAGCCGCCGCGGACTGTTTTCAGCACGACGGGGAACCCGTCCCCCTCGGCCGCGAACGCGGCGACGTCCGCCGGATCGCTCACGATCCGGTGCCGGGGGCACGGCACACCGATCTCCGAGAGCCGCGCGCGCATCACGCCCTTGTCCTGGGCGTGCACGAGCGCGTCGGGCCCCGGGCGGACCGGGATGCCGTCCGCCTCCAGCGCACGGAGGTGCTCGGTGGGAACGTGTTCATGATCGAAAGTGATCACATCGCACCCCCGCGCGAAGTCACGCAGCGTGTCGAGATCGCGGTAGTCGCCGATGACGACATCGCTCACGACCTGCGCCGCGGAGTCCTGGGGGGTGTCACTGAGAAGCTTGAAACGGATGCCGAGCGGGATGCCCGCCTCGTGTGTCATACGAGCGAGCTGCCCCCCGCCGACCATGCCGACTACCGGGAACGTCACGCCCCAAGAGTATCGGCCGCGCCGGAGCGGCCGGATTCCGCTCCTCTTACCGGTCCTCTTACCAGCTTGTTTCCCGCTCTGTGAGCCCATCCACAGGCAACCGACAAGGGGGGTGGTTAGCATGGCTGAGTTGACGGATCCGTCGACCGACGCCAACCGACCGGGGGCCTGTACGACCATGGGACATGGTTCCTCAGCGCTGCGCAGGATCATCCGCGAGGCCGCGAAGTTCGGGGCGGTCGGCGGAGCGGGTCTCCTCGTCAACCTCGCCGTCTTCAATCTCGTCCGGCATCTGACCGAGCTGCCGGTGGTCCGCGCGAGCATCGTGGCCACGATCGTGGCGATCGTCTTCAACTACATCGGCTTCCGGTACTTCACGTACCGCGACCGCGACAAGAGCGGCCGCACCAAGGAACTGACGCTGTTCCTGCTGTTCAGCGCGGTCGGCCTGGTCATCGAGAACGGCCTGCTCTACGCCGCCACGTACGGCTTCGGCTGGGACAGCCCGATCCAGAGCAACGTCTTCAAGTTCGTCGGCATCGGCATAGCGACCCTGTTCCGCTTCTGGTCGTACCGCACGTGGGTCTTCAAGACCCTGCCGGCGAAGGAGGCGGTGGCCAGCGCCGAGTCCTTCGTGAAGGAGGCGGAGGCGGAGCAGGCGGCGGTGACGAAGCCGAGGTCGCCGTCAAAGCAAAGGGTGAGCTGAATTTTTTAGGGGCGCGGGGAACTGCGCGACCAGCCCCCACCGGCCCGCACCCGACTACCGAACCGTAGGCTCGTCGTCTTCCAACACGGCCGCCTTCTTCACCGGCGTCCTGGACAGGAACAACCCGAAGACCGGCGGCTGGGCCTGCAACATCTCCAACCGCCCCCCATCGGCCTCGGCAAGATCCCGGGCGACGGCAAGACCGATACCGGTGGAGTTACGGCCACTGATGGTCCGCTCGAAAATCCGCGCCCCGAGATCCGCAGGCACCCCGGGCCCCTCGTCCGTGACCTCGATGACCGCCTGATTCCCGGTGACCCGGGTCCGCAGTGCCACGGTCCCCCCACCGTGCATGAGGGAGTTCTCGATCAGCGCGGCCAGGACCTGGGCGACAGCCCCCGGCGTCCCGACCGCCGTCAGATGCCGCTTCCCGGAGCTGACGATCGCCCGCCCCGCACTGCGATAGGCCGGCCGCCACTCCGCGAGCTGCTGCTGGATGACCTCGTCGAGCTCGAAGGTGACGGCGTTGCCGGCGCGTGGATCGCGGGAGTTCGTCAGGAGCCGCTCGACGACGTCCGTCAACCGCTCCACCTGCGTGAGCGCGACGTTCGCCTCCTCCTTCACCGTGTCCGGGTCGTCGGTGAGGGTGATCTCCTCCAGCCGCATGGACAGCGCGGTCAGCGGCGTACGCAGCTGGTGGGAGGCGTCCGCGGCCAGCCGCCGTTCCGCCGTGAGCATGCGGGCGATGCGCTCGGCGGAGGAGTCCAGGACGTCGGCGACCCGGTCCAGCTCGGGGACGCCGTAGCGCTTGTGGCGGGGCCGCGGGTCCCCGGAGCCGAGGCGTTCCGCGGTCTCCGCGAGGTCGGTGAGCGGCGAGGCCAGCTTGTTGGCCTGCCGGATGGCGAGCAGCACCGCGGCGATCACCGCGAGCAGCGCCACCAGGCCGATGATGAGCAGGGTCCGGCCGACCTCGCGGGTCACCGAGGAGCGCGGTTCCTCGACGGTGACCGTCTCGCCCTCCTCGCCCTCCTCGGTGGAGCTGATGACCTCGCCGGAGGGCTTGGTGCCGACCTCGATCGGGTCCTGACCGGGGATGCGGATCACGGCGTACCGTTCCTGCGCGACCTGGTCGCGCAGGATGTCGGCGCTCACGTTCTCCGCGGCGAAGAGCCGGCTGTCCACGATCCCGGCCAGCCGGATCGCCTCGGAGTCGACCCGCTCCTGGGCGCTGTTGCTGATGGTGCGGGTCTCGACGATGACGAGGGACACGCCGAAGACGGCGATCACCACGAGCACGACGGCGAGCGTGGACTGGATCAGTCGACGGCGCATGTCCTCTTACCTGCTAGACGGGACCCCGCGGATACCCAGGGTTCAGCTCTTCTCGAAGCGGAAGCCCACGCCTCGTACCGTGGCGATGTACCGCGGGTTGGCCGCGTCGTCGCCCAGCTTCTTGCGCAGCCACGAGATGTGCATGTCGAGCGTCTTGGTGGAGGACCACCACGTGGTGTCCCAGACCTCGCGCATCAGCTGGTCGCGGGTGACGACCCGGCCCGCGTCCCGCACCAGGACCCGCAGCAGGTCGAACTCCTTGGCGGTGAGCTGGAGTTCCTCGTCGCCCATCCAGGCGCGGTGGGACTCGACGTCGATCCGCACGCCGTGCGTGGCCGGCGGCTGCGAGGGCTCGGCGGCACCGCGCCGCAGCAGCGCCCGGACCCGGGCGAGCAGCTCGGCGAGCCGGAAGGGCTTGGTGACGTAGTCGTCGGCGCCCGCGTCGAGTCCGACGACGGTGTCCACCTCGTCGGCGCGCGCGGTCAGGATGAGGATCGGTACGGCGTGGCCCTCGGCGCGCAGCCTGCGGGCCACCTCCAGGCCGTCCATGCCGGGCAGACCCAGGTCGAGCACGACCAGGTCGATGCCTCCCTGCATTCCGGCGTCGAGTGCGGTGGGACCGTCCTCCCGCACCTCGACCTCATACCCTTCCCGGCGCAGTGCGCGGGCCAGCGGCTCCGAAATGGACGCATCGTCCTCGGCGAGCAGTACACGGGTCATAGAGGTGATGGTAGACCGCTCTTGACAGAACGAAGAGTGTGATCGGCACGCTGCGGTTCTTACCTTTGGGCACCTTATGGCGAACCTGTGAATTACATCATTGAAGTGCGCAGGAGCCTTGGAAATGGGGTGTACGGTTCCCCAGTCGCCTGTGATTCGTGTCTCAAGTCCTTCCTTTTCGGTCGTTGCCCTGCCGTATGGTGATTTGCGCACCCGATCAGCAAGGAACACACGATGGCGTCCAGCCTGACGAAGGACCCGGTGACCCCGGGTACCCCCGGGACCGACAGGACCTTCCTCGGCCATCCCCTCGGACTGGCCGTCCTCTTCATGACCGAGATGTGGGAGCGGTTCTCCTACTACGGCATGAAGGCCCTGCTCACCGTCTACCTGCTCTCCGGCGGACCCGACGCCGGCAAGGGCAGCATGGGCGGCGGCCTCGCGATGGACGCGGCGACCACCACCGTGATCGTCTCCGTCTACTCGGCGATGGTCTATCTCCTCGCCATGCCCGGCGGCTGGCTCGGCGACCGCGTCTGGGGGCCGCGCAAGACGGTCACCATCGCCGCGGTCACGATCATGGCCGGCCACCTCACGCTGGCGGTGCCCGGCGGACAGGCGCCGTTCTTCGCGGGCCTGGCCCTGGTCGCGGCCGGTTCCGGCCTGCTCAAGGCCAACATCTCCACGATGGTCGGCCACCTCTACGACGGCCCGGACGACCCGCGCCGCGACGGCGGCTTCACCGTCTTCTACATGGGCATCAACGCGGGCGCCTTCTTCGCCCCGCTGGCCATCGGCACCGTCGGCCAGGAGATCAGCTGGCACCTCGGCTTCGGTCTGGCCGCGGTCGGCATGGCGATCGGACTGGCCGCGTTCCTGCTCGGCACCCGCACGCTCAACCCGCGCAGCAGCGTCGTCCCGAAGCCGCTCGCCGCCGAGGAGCGCGCCGCCTGGCTGCGCAAGGGCCTGCTCTGGGTGATCGCCGCGACCGTCTTCTACGGCGTCGTCGGCTGGACCGGTCACTTCACGCTGAACTGGGCGATGATCCCGCTCACCGTCATCGGCCTGGTCGTCCCGGCGGGTGTGCTGCTGCGCATCAAGCGGGACAAGGAGCTGTCGGTCGCCGAGCAGTCGAAGATGTCCGGCTACATCTGGTTCTTCGTCGCGGCCGCCGTGTTCTGGATGATCTACGACCAGGGCGCGTCCACGGTCCAGGCGTTCGGCTCGAACGACCAGAAGACGGCCGGCTCGCTGCTCGGCTTCGACTTCCCGACCTCGTGGTACCAGTCGCTGAACCCGCTGTTCGTCATGGCGTTGGCCCCGGTCTTCGCCTGGCTGTGGGTGTGGCTGAACCGCAGGGGCAAGGAGCCCAGCACGGTCGTGAAGTTCGCGATGGGCCTGGTCCTGGTCGGCGTCTCGTTCTTCTTCTTCCTGATCCCGATCGCCATGGCGGCGAACGGCACGGCGGTCAGCCCGATGTGGCTGGTGGGCATCTACTTCATCCAGACCGTGGGTGAGCTGTGCCTGTCGCCGGTGGGGTTGTCGGTGACGACGAAGATGGCTCCCGCGAAGTACGCGTCCCAGATGATGGGCGTCTGGTTCCTCGCGGTCACCGCGGGCGACTCGATCACGAGCCTGCTGTCCAACCCGGCGATCGCGGGGGTCGACCTCAGCGGGACGCCGGCGGTCTTCGGCGAGGCGGCGCTCGCCGCTCTCGCGGGGTTCGCCGTGTGGAGGTACCGGCGCAAGGTCAAGTCCCTGATGGGGGACGTTCACTAGCGTTGACATGAAAGACAGGGCCGCCGCGATCCAGGTGATTGCGGCGGCCCTGTCGGTTCCCGGACCGTGCGCGGTTCCCCGCGCCCCTGAGGGTGATTACCGTGCCCTCCTCCCAGGCATGAACGTGAACACCGCCCCGCCCAGCAGCACCGCGGTCCCGGCCACCAACCCCAGTGCCTTCAGGGCCGCGTGGTCGTCCGAGCCCGTCGCCGCGAGACCTCCGGACGTGCTGGACGAGCCGCCCGAACCCGACGTACCGCCGGACGCGCCGCCCTCCTGCTCCTCCGTGGTCAGGGTGAGGGAGACCTCCGTCTTGTCCGGCTTGCAGGTCGTGGTCGTGCCGAGGGCCTCGATCGTCAACACGCCCGGGGACAGCGTCGATTCACCCGTCGCCCCCGGCTTGTACGTGCCCGTCATGTCGGGGATCTCGATCGGGTCGCCGGACTTGATGGCCTCGGAGTTCTTCGGCCCCTCCACATGGACCGAACCGGTGTCCGCGCCGCCGAGGACGACCTCCATGGACGGCTTCACCGAGTCCGCGGGGATGTCGGCGGGGCTGTCCATCGGCGAGTTCTTGAACTGCACGGTGATGGCGTAACTCCCGCCGTCCTTCTTGGCGTTGACCTGGATCGTGGAGGTCGCCTTCTTCTCGCCGATGGGCGACTGGCAGGTGTACGGGATGTCGACGGCCTTGCCCGTGAAGTCGGTCTGCCCGTCGTCACCGGACTCCGTGGCGCTCGGGGTGTCACTGGGCGTGTCGGTCGGCGTACCGGTGTCCGTCGGCGTCGCACTGTCCGTCGGATCCGGCGACCCGGTCCCGGTGTCGGTGTCGGTCGGCGTCGGGCTCGAAGTCCCGTCCCCCGCACCGACGTTGATCGTCGCTCCGGTCGGCACGGTCTCGGTCGGCGTGCACACCGTGTTCGTACCGAGGGCGTTGACGGTGTACGGGCCCGGCGTGAGCGTCACCGAGCCGGCCGCCGTCAGCTTCAGCGTGCCCTTCATGTCGGACAGCACCATCGCGCCGCCCTTGGGGATGGCGGGGTTCTCGCGCGGCCCCGTCATGGCGATGTCGGCGGTCTGCGCGCCGGCCGCCTTGAGGGTGCCGGTCGGCTGGACCGAGTTCGCGGGCAGGTCGATGATGTCGGGGTTCTTGGAGGCGGCCTGCGTGAACTTCCACACGACCTGCACCTCGTCGCCGACCTTCGCGGTGGCCGGTGCGGTGATCTCGACCTTGGTGGTCCCATTGACGGGGTCGAGGCCGACGCCCGCGGGCGGTACGCAGCGGGTCGCGAACGACACCTCGGCGGCCTGCGCGGGCCCCGCGGTGACACCCAGCAGGACCCCTGCCCCGCCCAGGACCAGCGCGCAGGTCGCGGCCCCCGCTCTTCTCGGCCCGGTGGCCGGTGTGACTCTCCTTCGCTTGCTCACGTGGATCCCTTCGTGGTGGGAGTCGTGGGACTCGTCGGGCTGTCGTCGTGGTGCGGTGCGGAGAGCCGACCGGCCGCGGCGCCCGGATCGGCGTCCGGGGTGAACCACGGCAGAGTCGAAGCGGGTGTGGCCGCGTGGGCGGCCGTGGAGGGTTTGAGACCGGGCAGCCGGCGGGCGAACGCCGGGACGGGCAGGCTGAGTCCGCGGTGCCGGACGCCGCCGGCCGGGCGCGGCCGGACCCGGTCGACCACCGCCATGCCGAGGCGGAAGAGCGCCGCCGGCACGACCAGGCAGACCAGGATCCAGAACAGGGTCACGCCCCAGGGCCGGCCCACGTCCCAGGGCCGCTCGGCGAGGACCTTGCCGCCGTACTTGAGGGAGACCGTGTAGTCGCCGTGCGCGCCGGCCGACAGCTCGACCGGCAGTCTGATCTGCGCCCGCTTGCCGGGCTCGACGGTGCCGCGCCACTGCTGGTCGTCCCACTGCGGGGCGAACACGCCGTGCGCGGTGCCGACTTGGAAGACCGGGTCCTTCACGGCGGAGGTGCCGATGTTGCCGATGGTGAGGACGAGGGTGCGGGCGGGCGGTGCGCCGAACCAGGTCAACAGGCCGCCGGAGCCGTCGAGTCGGGTGTCGGTGAGGACGGAGAGCCGGCCGTCGCCGGTCTGCGCGGGCAGCGGCTCCACGGCGTGCCCGGCCACCTGGAAGATGACGTCCGCCTCGGCCTTGGCGCCGGTGACGGTCGCCACGTGCACCACGCACGGACAGGGCACCGGCGGTTCGGCGACCGGGAGTTGCCTGCTGAAGCGGCCGTCGGCGCCGGTGGTGGTGGCCCGGCCGTCCGCGTTGGCACAGGAGTTGGTGCCGCCGGGCACCCCGCGCGAGGGCACCGCCTGTCCGCAGATCAGGATCATCAGCAGGGTCTTCGGCCGCCAGCCGCTGCCGGTCACGGTGATCGAACCCCCGGTCCCCGCCTGGGACTTGGACACCTTCACGGTCGGCCCGTCCGCCGCCGCGGCGCCCCCCGCGAAGAGCGCCGACACCAGCGCCAGCACCACCGCGAGCACCGCGATCCGCCCCTTGCCGCTCACGTCGTCGCTCCCGTCAACTCGGCCTGCGCGCCCGGGGATCCGGGCACGCCGTCGGGCGTACGGCGCCGACGTCGTCGTACGGCGAGAAGCGCGCCGGCGGCCGCCACCGCCGCGAGTCCCGCCACCGCGTTCCAAGGCACGAACCGTGCCTCGGTCCGGGCCGTGTCGCGGGCGCCGCCCGCCGCCGTCACCGTCAGCCGTACGTCGACCACGTCCAGGGCGGGCCGGTCGGCCCAGGGTTCGGTGAGGTGCAGGCGGCCGCCCGGCGGGACGCCGGTCCGCAGGAGGCGCGGGGCGCGGTCGAGGACCCGGCCGAACAGGCCGTCGGCGCGCACGGCGAGCGTCGGCACCAGGGCGGTCGTGCCGCGGTTGACCACGTCGTACGTGATGCGGTCGCCGCGGACGGTCACGTGCTCGACGGTCAGCGCGGCCAACTCCGGTGTGGACGGGCGCAGTCGGAGGCCGACGTGCCGGGTGCGGCCGTCGGTGTCGCGGGCGGTGATGCCGGCCGTGCGGTCGCCGTCCGGGACGCGCACCGTGAAGGGGACGTCGGCGCGGGTGCGGGCGGGGACGGTCACGGCGGCGCGCGCGAAGACGGCACCGGACAGCCGTACGGTGACCGGTTTCCCGCCCCGGTTCGTCACGGACACCGTGTCCTCGACGACCGTCCCGGGCGCGCCCTCGACGTAGAAGGACGGCCGGCCGCCGCCCGCGGGCGCGAGGGACCACCCGTCGGCGGCGAGGGCCGTGGGGACGGGCGCGCCCACGGCGAGGACGGCCAGGGCGAGGACGGCGGGGACCCGTGCGGCTGACGACATCGGCGGCTCCGGCTGTCGTAGAACGGCTGTCGTGGAACGCTCAGTGCCGGACGCGGCCCGTCTGGTGACGGCGGCTCAGCCAGAGCGCGCCGGCCGCGCCCGCGAGGAGCACCGTGCCGCCGAGCGTGCCGAGGGCGATCGCGGAGTCCGCGGGGCCGGTCTGCGGGAGTTCGGCGCCGGTGTCGTTCTCGGTCGTGGTGCCGCCCGAGCCGCCCGCTGCGGTGACGTCCAGGGTCAGGGACGGGCCCGGACTGTTCGTCGGTGTGCAGGTGGTCGTCGTACCGAGCGCCTTGATGGTGAGCACGCCCGCCGTGAAGGTGACCTTGCCGGTCTTCTTCGGGGTGTACGTGCCCGTCAAGTCATTGATCTTGATGGGGGTGTTGGCGGGCACCACCGCCTGGTTGGCGGGCCCGGTCACGGTCAGGGTGCCGTTGTCGGCACCGCCCAGCTTCACGGTGGCGCTCGGGTTCATCGCCCCCTTGCCCAGGTCGACCGGGCTGGAGGAGACGCCCTTCTGCCAGGACATCGTGATCTTGTAGCCGCTGCCGCTCTTCACGCCCTTGATGTCGATCGGCGACACCGCGCTCTTGTCCCCGATCGGCGTCTTGCAGGCGTAGTTGACGTTCACGACCTCGGCCTGCGCAAGGGGCGCGGACAGCACCACCACCGCCCCGGCCAGAGCCCCGGCGGACACGAGCGCGACGGTTCGCTTCGGGTACGACACGGCGCTCCACCTCATTTCCTGACGGCACATCAGATCGGCCGTCAAGGTACGCCGCACCCCTGAAGGAAGGAAGACAAAGGAAGTGGCGGAACGGTGAGGCTTCTTGAACGGGTGCGCCCAACTCGTCAGGCCGGTGCGCCCAACTCCGCCCACACGGTCTTGCCCGCGACCCCGGGCAGCCGTACGACTCCCCAGTCCAGGCACAGCCGCTGCACGATGAACATGCCGTGCCCGCCGGGCCGTCCCGCCCGATGGGGGGTGCGCGGGGCCGGCTGGCCCGTGCCGCGGTCCGAGACCTCCACCCGGATCACCTTGTTGTCGCAGCTGATCGCCAACTCGTCCGGGCCCTCGGCATGCAGACACGCGTTGGTCACCAACTCGGAGACCACCAGCAGCACATCCTCCGCCGCGGCCCGCCGGTCCGCGGTCGCCGCCGGCAGCCAGCCCCACGCGTACAACGCCTGCCGGGCGAAGTCACGCGCGAGCGGAACGACCCCGCTCGCCCCCTCGAAGCCGAGCCGGCGAACCTGCCCCCCGGCCGACGCCTCAGCGGCGGCGTCCTGCTCCGGGTCACGGTCGCCCGGCGAGTAGGGCCGGGTGGTGCTCATCAGCGCTTCACCTCACCGCTTCACCGGTTCACGATTCACAAGGTCACTGCAGGGCCGTTCACCACGCAGTCGGTACGGATGTCTCCTGCCCGGGCGGACCGGCAGAACACCCCCGTATTCGGGACGTATGTCCGGCGGCCGGGCGTGACGCCCGGTAACCGCCGGTCACTCAGGGACGAGCGGGGCACGCGCGTGGGCACCATCCGGGGCCGTCCGCCGGGCCGCCGGCTCAGCCGGTCTCGTCGGCCAGGGCGGCGGCCAGCGTCTCGTGGACCGTGAAGACGGCGTCCGCCCCGGTGATCTCGAAGACCCGCGCCACCACCGGCAGCATCCCCGCCAGATGGACCCCGCCCCCGGCCGCCTCGGCCTTCAGGCGCGCCCCCAGGAGGACGTTCAGCCCGGTGGAGTCGCAGAACTCCAGCCGTGAGCAGTCGACGACGAGCCGGCTCTTTCCCTTGGCGAGGCAGTCCTCGAGTGGCTCACGCAACAGATCCGCGGTGTGGTGATCCAACTCACCCGCCGGGGTCACCACTGCGCTGGAGCCCTCTTCCCGCACCTCGACCAGAAGCCGGCCAGACTGTGCGCTGCCGACCGTCCCGCGGTCCATGCCGTCTCTCTCTCCCGACGTCGTGGCTGCCCTGCTGACTGACGCCCTCGAACACTACGCCTTCTCCACACCCTCCGACACCCGAACAACCGCACACAAACAGACATAAGTGCACATAACGCACTTGCGATCGCCCTGGGACACCGGGTAGGGCTAGTAGAGACACGTACTCGACCACGGCCGGCTTTGGAGGCGCCGCACACCGCAGTGCACGCACGGCTTCGGCAGCCATATGCCGAGAACGATGGAGGACATCATGTCACCCCGGCTCGACGCATCGCATACCCCGCAGGCGACGTCGACACCCCTTCCGGAACACAGTGACCTGGATCCGCTCGCCGGTCTCCCGGAGATTCCCCCCTACGACGAGGTGGGGCCCGTCGACGCACGAGCCCTGTCCAAGACCCTCTTCGAGCGGCTGGAGTCGCTGGAGGAGGGGACGTACGAGTACTCGTACGTCCGCAACACGCTCGTCGAACTGAACCTCGCCCTGGTCAAGTTCGCCGCCTCCCGGTTCCGCTCCCGCAGCGAGCCGATGGAGGACATCATCCAGGTCGGCACGATCGGCCTGATCAAGGCGATCGACCGCTTCGAGCTCTCGCGCGGTGTGGAGTTCCCCACGTTCGCGATGCCGACCATCGTCGGCGAGATCAAGCGCTTCTTCCGTGACACCTCCTGGTCCGTGCGCGTCCCGCGCCGGCTGCAGGAGCTGCGGCTCGACCTGGCCAAGGCCGGGGACGAGCTGGCCCAGAAGCTCGACCGCGCCCCCACCGTGGCCGAGCTCGCCGAGCGCCTGCAGCTGTCGAAGGACGAGGTCGTCGAGGGCATGGCCGCGTCCAACGCGTACACCGCCTCCTCGCTGGACGCCCAGCCCGAGGAGGACGACTCCGAGGGCGCGCTGGCCGACCGGATCGGCTACGAGGACCACGGCATCGAGGGCATCGAGTACGTGGAGTCGCTCAAGCCGCTGATCGCCGAGCTGCCCTCCCGGGACCGCCAGATCCTCTCGCTGCGCTTCGTGGCGGGCCTGACCCAGTCGGAGATCGGCGACGAACTCGGCATCTCGCAGATGCATGTGTCCCGGCTGCTGTCGCGGACGCTGGTGCGGCTGCGGAAGGGTCTGACGGTCGAGGAGTGACGCTCTCGGCGCTCTCGGCGCTCACGGCCATGTGACCTGCGGGTGTGCCCGGGGCCCGGTGGGGCTCCGGGCACAGGCGTGTCCACAGCCTCTTCCGTTACTCCGAGAAACCCTTTCACCCACGCTTCTCTTACCCCACTATGGTCCCTCACAGACTGGCCGGTACGTCAGAAAGAGGTGGGTGCGCATGGCTCGGGACGCGGTGCACACCGATGCGTCCGACGCCCGGCTGACCGACCTGCTGCGCGCCGACCCGGTCACCGCCTACCAGGCGCTGCTGGAGCTGCGGGCCCGTCACCAGCCGTCCGTGCTGGCCTACACGCGCGCGTGCACGACCGGTGAGGCCACCGCGCGGCAGCTCGCCGCGCAGGTCTTCACGCTCGCCGCCCGGGAGACGGCCCGCGGGATCGACCCGGGCGTCCCCTGGCGCCACCGCCTGCTGCTGCTCGTCCTGTCCGACTGGGCCGAGGTGCGCGGGTACG